>JAYTZE010000142.1:0-8088 GCA_043742385.1 Ilumatobacteraceae bacterium | reverse complement strand
TGGGTATTCCCGAACAGCAGATGCGCGTGATCGCACCCGCGGTCGGCGGGGGTTTCGGCTCGAAGCTCAACGTCTACGCAGAGGAACTGCTGTGCGTCGCGTTGGCCCGCAAGCACGCTGTGCCGGTGCGGTGGAACGAGGAGCGAAGCGAGGGCGCGCTGGCCACGATTCAAGGTCGCGGCCAGATCCAGAACATCGAACTGGCTGCCGACGCCGATGGCAAGGTCACTGCCGTGCGGGTGCGGTTGCTCGCCGACATGGGCGCGTATCTCCAACTGGTCACCCCCGGCATTCCGCTGCTCGGCGCCTTCCTGTATGCCGGCGTGTACGACATCCCGGTGGCGTACGACTTCTCGTGCACCAGTGTGTTCACCACGATGACCCCGACCGACGCCTACCGCGGCGCCGGCCGCCCAGAGGCGACCTACGCCATCGAGCGCGCCATGGATGCCCTCGCCACCAAGATCGGCGTCGATCCCGTCGAGTTGCGCCGGCGCAACTTCATCCGCAAAGAGCAGTTCCCGTACACAGCGTTCAGCGGGCTGGTCTACGACTCGGGCGATCACGACGCAGCCGCGACGATGGCCTTGGGGTTGGCCGACTACCAGGGCACGCGTGCTCGACAGAAGGCTCAAAACGTTCCCGGCGCCGCCAAGCTCCTCGGAATCGGAGTCAGTACCTACTTCGAGATGTGCGGTTTGGCCCCATCGCGTGTGCTCGCCTCGTTGAACTATTCCGCCGGCGGGTGGGAGGCCGCGACCGTGCGGGTGCTGCCCACCAACAAGATCCAGGTGGTTACCGGCACGTCTCCACACGGTCAAGGTCACGAGACCGCGTGGAGCATGATCGTTGCCGAGAAGATGGGTGTCAGCCCCGACGATGTCGACGTGCTGCACAGCGACACTGCCATTGCCCCTCTTGGCCTCGACACCTACGGATCGAGATCGCTGCCCGTCGGCGGCGTTGCCATCGCCATGGCATGCGACAAGGTGATCGACAAGGCCGCCAAGATCGCAGCACATCAGCTCGAAGCCAACGAAGACGACCTCGAGTTCGTCGGTGGCACATTCACGGTCAAGGGCTCGCCCGATCGCAGCATGCCTCTCGCGGCCATCGCCTTCGAAGCGTTCACCGCGCACAACCTGCCCGACGGACTCGAGCCCAATCTCGAGTGCCAGGTCACCTACGACCCGCCGAACTTCTCGTGGCCATTCGGCACGCACGTGTGCACGGTCGAGGTCGATACCGAGACCGGTCAGGTCGACGTGCTGCAATACGTCGCCGTCGACGACTGCGGTGTGCAGGTCAATCCGTTGATCGTCGACGGTCAGGTGCATGGCGGCGTGATTCAAGGCCTGGCTCAGGCGCTGTACGAAGAGGCCGTCTACGACAACGACGGCAACTTGAAGACGTCGACATTGGCGGAGTACCTCGTGCCGGCGGCCAGCGACGTACCGTCGATCACGCTCGGCCACACCGTCACCCCGTCACCGACCAATCAGCTCGGCGTGAAAGGCATCGGCGAGGCCGGCACCATCGGCGCCGCACCCGCAGTCATCAACGCGGTGGTCGACGCTCTGTCGAGCCTCGGTGTCACCAACGTGCCGATGCCAGCAAGCCCGCACAACGTGTGGAAAGCAATGCAAGCCGCAGCTGTCAACAGCCAAACTAGAGGAGCAACCACGTGATCCCCGCCGCCTTCGACTACGTCCGCGCCGGTTCTGCCGAGGAGGCCATCCGCCTCATCGGCGAGCACGGTGACGACGCCAAGTTCCTCGCCGGCGGGCACAGCCTGCTGCCGCTCATGAAGTTGCGCCTGGCGCAGCCCAGCGTGCTGGTCGACATCGGCCGCATCAGCGACCTGTCGTACATCAGAGACGCAGGCGATCACATCGCCATCGGTGCGCTCACCCGTCACATGGACTTGGAGACGAGTTCAGTACTCGCTGAGCACGTGCCGCTGTTGGCCCACGCCGCCAGCCACGTCGGCGATCCGCAGGTGCGCCACCGCGGCACGATCGGCGGCTCCATTGCCCACAGTGATCCGGCAAGCGATCTGCCTGCTACCACGTTGGCGCTGGGTGCGACCTACGTCGCCCAGGGCCCCAACGGCATCCGCGAGATCGCCGCCGGCGACTTCTTCCAGGGTTTCTTGGAGACGTCACTCGAGGCCGACGAGATGCTGACCGAGATCCGCGTTCCGAAGATGCAAGGCGCCGGGTGGAACTTCCAGAAGTTCAACCGTCGCGCCCAGGATTGGGCGATCGTCGGTGTCGCTGCGTGGCGGCGTAACGGGGATAGCGGCGTCGGTCTGGTCAACATGGGTTCAACGCCGATCCTGGCGTCGAGCGTGTCGAACGCGCTCGCTCAGGGTTCGTCGATCGCCGATGCAGCCCAACTCGCTGCCGAGGAAGCCGAGCCGCAGAGCGACCTCAACGCCAGCCCGGAGTACCGCGTGCATCTCGCCAAGGTCCTCGTGCGCCGCGCTCTCGAAGCCTGCTGAACTCCGTTCAGTACCTCCTATCGCTAGCCTGGTAGGCCATGTCCGTCGTGGCCGACCAACCCAAGCTCGACCATCGGGTCGCACTCGGCACGGTCGTTCCGATCGACTATCTCGCCTGGGTACGGCGTACTGCGCTGACAGGTTTCTGTGTGTATGCAGTCGTGTGGACGCGCGACAACGGCATCCTCTGGGATCGTCTGGGCATCGCTCGCGCCGTGACGGTTTTCCTGATCTGCGCCTTCGTCGGCCGGCCGGCCAGGCAGTGGGGCTTGTTGGCCATCGACCTGTCGCTGTACTGCGCGATGTGGTTCGCCTACGAGACCACGCGAGGTGCGGCCGACGGCAAGATCTTCGGGATCAAGTTCCCGTTACAGGTGCAGTCAGTGCGCAACATCGACCGAGCGATGTTCTTCGGCAACGATCCCAACACGGTCTTACAGGATCACCTTTGGAAGTCGACCGTGCAGTGGTGGGACAAGGTCGCCTCGCTGACGTACTTCACCCACTTCATCCTCGTCCCGATCGTGATGGGTGCGTTGTGGGCCACGACGCGCCGCCAGTGGCTCCGATTCATGAAGCGCTTTGCCACCGTGTTGGGCGTTGCCTGCCTGATGTTCATCATCCTCCCTACGGCTCCTCCGTGGATGGCATCGAAGAACTACGACTTGCTGCCACCACTGACCCGTAGCGCCGGTCGCGGGTTCACCGCCATGGGCTTGCACGCAGCTGCCAGCAGTTGGAAGACCGCCCTCGACTGGGGCAACGCGGTTGCGGCCATGCCGTCGTTGCACGCCTCGTTCGCACTGATCGTGCCCGCCTTCTTCCTGCCGTGGATCAAGCCGCGCTGGCTGAAGGTCGCGGTGTTCGCCTTTCCCGTCTTGATGCTGACGTCATTGGTCTATCTCGCCGAGCACTGGGTGATCGATGGGCTGGTCGGCTGGGCGATCGTCGGCGGGTCGTTCTGGTTCTGGAACCGATTCGAGAGACGCCAGCGACGCAACCGGGCACAACGCTGCCACCGCGCCTTGGCAGCGCTGGGATGAACCCACCCTCAGTCCTGCTCGATCACAGTTTTCTCGCCGCGGTAGCCGATATCGACGATGTCAATCACGATGAAGCAGTCGCCATCTACCGAGCCGTGATCGACGACTTCGTCGAGCAGCGGTGCTTGCTTGTTGCCCGCGCCGATCACCTCGCTGCTGTCGCCAACGACGACCTGTTCGCGTCGATCGACAGACTGCACGTCGCCCGTCAACATCGAAATGCGGCAGAAGAGCTGATGCGTGGTACGGGGATCGATATCGACGAGGCAATTACACTGGTGCTGATCCACCGCACGAAGGTCCGCAAGGTAGCCACGTTCGACGAGCGGTTGATGCACTACGACCTCGACATCGTCAACTCCGCGTCGCCGAGCCATACCGGCGATGACGCCGATCCCGAGCGAGACGGGTGAACTAGCTCTCGAACTGGACCGCAGCGCGTGCCTCGATCCACGGCTTCACCACACCACTGCGGATCTCGTCGTGCCGAGGATGCTTGTCGTAGGCACGCCAGTCGTCGATGGTGTCGAATTCGGCAACGATCGCGAAGTCGAAGTTGCCCATGTCCGACGCACCCTCGTCGATGCCGCACCGGTACGAGCGCACCTCAGCCAGCGTGCCGGCGAACTGCAGAAGCTGGGCCTTGACCGTCTCGACATGCCCGGCTGGTATGCCCGGCTTCCAGCGGAACGCAACAACATGAGTGATCATGTCCGCGACCGTAGCGTGCCTCGCAGTAACGTCGCACTCCGACAGGTGGTGAGACAAATGGCCGTCAACAATCGTGACGACGACGAAGCAATCGACGAGTTCCATCTTGACGCGATAGCCGACGCCGACCCGTATCCGTACTGGTACGACGACGCCGACGAACCCGACAGCAACCCCACGCTGGTGCGCACCGAGACGTGCGATCTGTGCATCGTGGGCGGAGGCTACACCGGGCTGTGGACGGCAATCATCGCCAAGGAGCGCGACCCCTCGCGCGACATCGTGCTGATCGACGCCCACGAGATCGGCTCGGCGGCCAGCGGGCGCAACGGCGGGTTCATGGAGTCGAGCCTGACCCATGGTGTTGCCAACGGCCAGGAACGCTTCCCGCAGGAACTGCCTCTGCTCGAGGAGCTCGGCCTGCAGAACCTCAACGAGATCGAAGCGGCCATCAAGCGCTACAACATCGACTGCGACTACGAGCGGCCGGGCGTGATCGACGTCGCCACCAGCTCACATTCACCCAGTTACCTCGACGAACTCCACGACGACTACCAACAGCTGCGAACGTTGGGACAAAAGGTCGAATGGCTCGACGGTGCTGCAATGCGGGCTCAGGTCAATTCGGCCACGTACAGCGGCGGACTGTGGCGCAAGGACCGTGCCGCGCTGGTCGACCCGGCCAGGCTCGTGTGGGGTCTGAAGAGTGCAGCCATGTCGTTGGGCGTTCGAATCTACGAAGACACCAAGGCAACGTCACTCGACAAAGACGGCGTCGGTGTGTTGATCACCACGCCCCTCGGGCGGGTGCGCGCCGGCAAGGTGGCCTTGGCGACCAACGCGTTCAAGCCGCTGCTGAAGCGCATCGGCCACTACATGGCGCCGGTCTACGACTACTGCATGGTCACCGAGCCGCTGTCGAACGCGCAGCTCGCCGACATCGGGTGGGGCAACCGCCAAGGCCTCAGCGATATCCCAAACCAGTTCCACTACTACCGCCTCACCGAAGACAATCGGATCCTGTGGGGCGGATACGACGCTATCTACTACTGGCGCGGCAAGATCGATACCGAGCTCGAAAGCCGTCCCGAGACGTGGGCCAAGCTGAGCAAGCACTTCTTCGAGACGTTCCCGCAGCTGGAGGGATTGAAGTTCACCCATGCGTGGGGCGGCGCCATCGACACCTGCAGCCGATTCTGTGTGTTCTGGGGCCAAGCCATGCAGGGCCGCGTCGCCTACGCCTTGGGATACACCGGCCTGGGGGTTGCGTCCAGCCGTTTCGGCGGCGACGTGATGGTCGATCTTCTGGACGGCAAGCGGTCACGGGCCACGCAAACCGACTTCGTCAAGGAGCGACCGCTGCCATTCCCTCCCGAGCCCTTCCGGTTCATCGGCATTCAGACGACTCGATGGTCGCTGAACCGAGAAGACCGCACGGGCAAGCGCAACGCCTGGCTGCGGACCCTCGACCGGATGGGCTTGGGATTCGACAGTTAGTCGAGGATCAGATCGGAGCCACGACTGGACTCGGGTCGACGACCGGTCCGAAGACCGTGGTGGCAGCGGCGATCTTTCCGTCAGCTGTGGTGGTGCTGTAAGCGATGGTGTTCAGTACACCGCCAACGACCGCGACCTGCAGGGGCACATCGCCCTCTCCGGTAATGCCGAGTGAAGCGATCGGTACGGTGACCGTCAGCTGCACAGTCGTGCCGTCGTTGCTCGCCACAGTGACCGAGGTCGGAGCGGCCAAGGCGTTGATCGGATCGACAGTGGGCGGATCCGAGTCATCAGCCTCCCACTCACCATTTTCAGGCATCAGGAACACGCCTGCGGTGGTGAAGATGTATGACACCACGCCGGCTTCGTTGCTGATCACCAACCGAGCACCGTCGGGCAATCGGTCGCCATCTATCGTCAAGGCGATGACGCCGTCTATGGTCGCCGTTTGGTTGAAGTGGTAACCAGCACCCGTTGCCGCGACAGCCTGCTGCAGCAACGTTGCACCATCGACCGGGGCAAGCGTTGCCGGAACCACCGTCGTGGCAGTGCCGGGATCGGCCACCACCGTCGGCGCAGCCGCGGCCACCGTCGTTGCGGTGTTTTCTATTGCCGACCCAACCGCGGGTGAGTTGTCGTCTGAACAGGCGCTGAAAACGAGCAGCAGCCCGGCTCCTCCGAAGAGGAACCGGACTGCCTTGTTGTGACTAAGCACCAGCGACGGTCGTGCTGACGTCCGTGGTGGATGTGTCGTCATCGTCATCGTCGTCATCGCGGCCACGGTGATCGCCGTCGTTGTCATCGTCGTCATCGTCATCGTCGACGGTCGTCGAGACGTTGGTCGTCGGATCTTCCGAGTCGCAACGGATGCGCTCCTTGACATCGATGCGGATCATGCCATCGTCGCTCTCGACCTTGATGCGCACTCGCTCGTCATCGGAGAATCGTGCGTCGATCTTGTTGTCGTCGGTGCGAACATCGGCGGTAGCCGGTGTTACGACGACACCCGACACCGAACCGTCTTCGGCGACGATGTATGCAATCGATGCAGCAGAACCGTCACAGAGCACGCCACTCCAGGTGTGCGGGCCGGCTGCTTCAGCAGCAGCAACTGCAACACCCTTCAGACCGCTCAGTGAGATGCTCAGCTTGGCCTCGGTCTCGCCGTCTTCTTCTTCGACCTTGACCTTGATGCTGAGGGTTCGTGACTGATCGGTTGTCGTGTTGGTGAACTTGATCGAGACCTTGGCCGACTGCTCGGATTCGTCGCCGTCGTCGTCATCGTCGTCGGACGAATACTGGACAGCGCCAACTACAGCGGTTGCATCACTACTGGTGACACCGGTGATGTCGGGGCCGCCATCTGCAGTCGCGCCGATAGTGAAGCCAACGGTGGTCGCCACGCCAGTGCCGAACAGGTCGCCGCTCCAGCTTCCGGGGCCGGAAACGTCAACCAGCGAGCCGGCGCGAGCGGAAACGCTCTGGCCGCCCTTCTTCGACCTGACGACAACCTTGGCCGTGGAGGTGGGATCCGTGGGATCGGCGCTCGTGAAGACGACCTTGCGCGGGCTGAGCTCGTCGGCCACGGTGTTGGTGGCCGGGTCGACGGTGACCTGGGTCAGCGCCCCGCCGGGGCCGGTCGTGATACCGATCTTCAGCGGTGCGCCGAACAGCGGCAATGTCACCGTGGTGGGTACCGGGTCTGCGGCAGATGCGGTCTGCACGACGACCCCACCCATCAGCATGGTGCCCAGCACTGCTGCGGCCACCCCAATCACATGTCGTTTCATTTTCGAGTTACCTCCGAAATAGTTCGCCGCGCCCGCGTCGGACTCTTGATTATCTGCAACGGACACGCCCAGCTCAAGGCGAAGGTTTTGGACTTAAGACAGTCTTGACAATCAACTCCACAGAGTGACGTACACCGGAGGACGGAACTTGGCAGCTGGTACACCACTGTCTGGTCGATACATCGCCTGCATCGCGCCGGGGGTTCGCACGAAGCGGCGCAGCTTGTCGGCCGCGCTCGATCGGCGCTGCGACTCCAACGAGCTCGCATATAACAGCAGCTCAACTGGCATATCCGGCGCCCTCACCCTGGACAGCGCACCGCGATCGACCTCGGCCGCGACCATGTGGTCGATGGCCGGCGCCACGCCCTCGCCTGCTGCGGCGGCCGACCAAGCGGCCTTTTCGTTGGCGAACACCCTGATGTGAGATTCGAGAACGCGATACTTCGCTAAGAGTGAGCCGACATCGCTATGCGGATCGGTCCCGGTCGGGTCGACCAACCAGCGCAGCCCGGTGAGTCCTCCACCGTTGACACGCAGGTCA
>JAYTZE010000141.1:0-4131 GCA_043742385.1 Ilumatobacteraceae bacterium | reverse complement strand
AATGGTTCCATCATTGGCACACGTCGCAGCGGATCCCGACCGATGTCGAAGACCAGGCTGTCCCAGTTGGCGGCGACGATATCGGCCGGCCATTTGGCCAGGCACCGCCCGCGGAAGTAGGCTCGAGTCGTGGTTGGCGGCTCGGTCTTGGCCGTGTCGACGTCGGCGCTGTCGATGAGCGTCTGCAGGCCCACCCGTTGGGCCAGGCACTTGCCGGGTCGCAGGTCGTGGTACTGCAGGTCAAGGGCCTTCAGCCGTGCGTCGGTCACCTGTAAACCATGGCGGTCTGCGTAGCCCTCGATCAATCGCTGCTTGGCAACCCAATCGACCACATCAGCCACCGTCGACCGATCGCTCTCGAGGCCGGTCAGCACTGCTTCCCACCGTGCCAGCACATCTGTTCCGACCGTTTCGCCGACCACGGTCAGACCGTGCGAGCGTTCGTACTTGCGAGCACGCTCGAGCATGCCCCACTGCACCTCCACCGCGGTCGCTCGCCGGCCGCTGCGCAACAGAACCGTGCGCTGCAGCGTTGGGTCGTGGCTGACCTGTCGAATGGCGGCGACCGGGTTGGCCAGCAACCAATCGTCCCCCAGCGCGTCGTCTTCGATCATGGCCAGCACGATCGCCGTGGTGCCAACCTTCAGGTAAGTCGCCACCTCACTCATGTTGGCGTCGCCAACGATGACATGCAGGCGGCGATACTTGCTGGCGTCACAATGCGGCTCGTCGCGTGTATTGACGATCGGGCGCTTCAGGGTGGTTTCGAGGCCGACCTCCTCCTCGAAGAAATCGGCGCGCTGGCTGATCTGATATGGCACGTCGTCGGCCGACATGCCCGGTAGCTCGCAGCCGACCTTGCCGGCACCAATCACAATCTGACGACTGACGAAGTGCGGAGTGACTTGGGAGACGATGCGGCCGAACGGCACGCTGCGTGCCAGTAGGTAGTTCTCGTGACAGCCGTAGCTGTTGCCCTTGCCGTCGGAGTTGTTTTTGTGACACAAGATCTCTGCGCCGTCTGGCAGGTGGCTGGCCGCGGCGACCATGCTCTCGCGGATGATCTCCTCGGCGGCTCGGTCGTAGCGCACCACTTCCAGCGCAGTGAGGCATTCCGGAGTACTGATCTCCGGATGGGCATGGTCGACGTAGTAACGCGCCCCGTTCGTCAACACCGAGTTGACCAGGTTGGTCTCGATGTCGGGTGCCAGCAGATCGTCGACGGCAAAGCCTCGAGCATCGTTGCCTGGGTGCTCGTCTTCGAAGTCCCAACCCACCTTGCGGTAGTTGATGGCGAGGTAGGCGTTGATCAACAGCGACGATGCCGTGACCGGGTTGCTGTCGGCGCCGCGCACCATGATTCCGTACTCGGTCTCGATCCCACAGACCTTTGGGATTGCCATGTCAGCACCCTAACGAACGGTTGACTCGCTTACACGAAAATGAGCCGTCGTCACCGAGTGTCAACACCTGTGCTCCGACCAGGCCGTCGTCGGCTGTCCGACAGTCGTCGCCACGGTTCTCGAGGGCATAGAACGTGGAGGGGCAGCCGCAGAGTTGCAGATCACCATCACGATCGTCGAATGCCTCGTGCAGGTGACCGCTGACGACAGCGCCGACGTGGTGGCGAAGGCGCAGCGCAGCCAGCATCTGGTCGGCACCGATCAACTGAAAGATGCCGAGTGTGCTCGGTGACCGGGGCGGATGATGGATGGCGATCAACGTCGATCGATCATCGAGGCGATCCAGGCGACCCATCAACTCTTCGACATCGATCGAACCGTGCTCATGGCCGGGTATTGCCGACTCGACCGCAAGCACACGCCATGAACCAACCTCGGCCATGTCGGTCGAACCGAAGACGGCACGCACGTTGTCGATGTCGTCGTGGTTGCCGGCGACGGCCAACACTGGCGACGACAGAACATCCACCATGGTCTGAACGCGCTGCAGCGCGGCGAGCGAGCCATCGTCGGCGAGATCACCGGTGAGCAAGACGAGATCGGGGTGGACGTCGCGGACGGCGTCAATCGTCGCCTGAAGCCGGGCATCGGAATTGTTGTGGGGCGATGTGCTCGGCTCGGCTCGCAGATGCGTATCGCTGATCTGCAACACCGTGGCCATGGCTGTTGTTACAAGTACTGGCCGGTGCCGACTCGTTCGATGGCTCTGCCGCCCTCGCGGTCGGCCTCGGCACGGCCCTTGACGAGTGTGCGGATGAACACGATGCGCTCGCCCTTCTTGCCGCTGATCTTGGCCCAGTCGTCGGGGTTCGTGGTGTTGGGCAGGTCTTCGTGCTCTTTGTACTCCTGCTTGATGCTGTCGAGCAGGTCCTGCGTCGAAACACCACGTGCTCCCCCGGCGATTACCCGCTTGATGGCCAACTTCTTGGCTCGACGGACGATGTTCTCGATCATTGCTCCCGACGAGAAGTCCTTGTAGTACAGGATCTCCTTGTCGCCGTTCTGATATGTGACTTCGAGGAACTGGTTGGCCTCGTCGCCGCGGTACATCTCCTCGACCGTCTTGACGATCATGTCGGGCACCTTCTCGTCTGCGGCAATCGGGATCTCATCCGTGAGGTATTGGGCGAAGATCTGTCGGGCGGCGACGTCGTTGGGACGCTCGATCTTGATCTTCACGTCGAGCCGGCCGGGTCGGAGGATCGCCGGATCAATGAGGTCCTCGCGGTTGGTGGCGCCGATCACGATCACGTTGCGCAGTCCCTCGACACCGTCGATCTCGGCGAGCAACTGCGGCACGATCGTCGACTCCATGTCGCTGCTGATCCCCGAGCCACGCGTGCGGAACATCGAGTCCATCTCGTCGAAGAAGACGATGACCGGCCAGCCCTCCTCACTCTTCTCACGGGCCCGTTGGAACACCAGACGGATCTGCCGTTCGGTCTCACCGACGTACTTGTTGAGGAGCTCGGGACCCTTGATGTTGATGAAGTAGCTGCGGCCCTTCTCGCCACCGGTCTTGTCGGCGACTTTCTTGGCCAGGGAGTTGGCGACTGCCTTGGCGATCAGGGTCTTGCCGCACCCGGGCGGGCCATAGAGCAGGATCCCCTTCGGCGCTGGAAGTTGATGCTCGGCGAACAGGTCGTGGTAGAGGAACGGCAACTCGACGGCGTCGGCGATCTGCTCGATCTGGCTGTCGAGGCCGCCGATGTCGCTGTACGAGATGTCGGGCACTTCCTCCAACAACAGATCCTCGACCTCAGGCCGCGGCAGCTTCTCCAAGAGCATGTTGGTCCGCGGGTCGAGCCGCATGGTGTCACCACTGCGCAGGTGCACACCGCGCAGCGAGTCGGCAAGTTCGCAGACACGCTCCTCGTCGGCGCGACCCACAACCATGGCGCGCACACCGTCGTCGAGCAACTCCTTGATCGACACGACCTCCCCGGTGACTTCTGGATGCCGAGCCTGCACGACGTTGAAACTCTCGTTCAGCACGACCTCGGATCCACGAGGCAGCTGTTCGTGGTCGATGTCGGGGTGAAGTCCCACCCGCATCTTGCGCCCACTCGTGAGCACGTCGACCGTGCCGTCGTCGTTCTTGCCGACGATCACTCCGTACGCTGATGGCGGCTGGGTGAGCTTGTCGACCTCGTCGCGCAGCGACGAGATCGATTCGCGTGCCTCACGAAGGGTGTAGCTCAGTTTCTCGT
This sequence comes from Ilumatobacteraceae bacterium, assembly GCA_043742385.1. GTDB lineage: Bacteria > Actinomycetota > Acidimicrobiia > Acidimicrobiales > Ilumatobacteraceae > JAENVT01. Next base: position 458 of record JAYTZE010000141.1, on the reverse strand, counting down.
TCTGCGAGACCGCCTGCGCAAGCTGCCCCTTGGTCTCCAAGAGACGTTCCTCCAGCGCTCGTTGGCGCTTTGGCGCGTCGGCAAGCCGGCGGCGCAGCTGGTCGATCTCCTGCTCGAGCACGACAACTTGGGCCTGCAGCACCGCATCAGTGGGCTCAGATTCCTCTGCCATGATCGGAACCTACACGCGCGCGGTACCCAGCGGCGCGCACTTACCGTGTTGCCGTCGCTGCCAGCCAGTCGTGACGCCTATCACCTGGATCGCCGTAACCAGTGTTTGCACGTGACCGACCTGTATGCTCAGCCAGGTCTGACCCTTCGAATGAGGAGACTGTAAGTATGAAGGTCTGGATCGACCAGGATCTGTGCACCGGTGACGGGCTCTGTGAGGAGATCGCGCCCGACGTTTTCACCCTGCTCGACGATGGCCTTGCCTACGTCCGCGAGGGCGACAAGAT
>JAYTZE010000140.1:0-4138 GCA_043742385.1 Ilumatobacteraceae bacterium | reverse complement strand
CCGGCCGTGGTCAAAGGAGTCACCACGCTCTACATGACCGATGTTGCGACGACCGTGACGGTTGACGGTCCCGCCGTCATCAAGATGACGAACCTCGCCTATCGCCACCCGGAGCAGGTCCAGGCGACGCTTGTCGTGAACAAGGCGGGCACATACACGATCAGGGACCGGTGCCAGCCCTACCTGTTGGCGCACACGTGGATCGTCTATGTCGATGGCAAGGTCGTGGCTTCTTCAAAATTGAAATGTAGGTAGACCGGGAGCTGAAACCGGCGGGCGTTCGCGACCATCTCCTCACCGTAGATGCAGACGAGAGGTTGACAGGCGGTCTCGCGCGTCAGCCGGCTCTCTCGGCATCGCCGCCACGGCGGCGGCGACTGGTCACCAGGGAGAGCGCGCCTGCGGCCGCCAGCAAGGCGGCCAGGCGAAGCAGCAGGCCGACTTCGATACCCGTTCGAGGTAGCTGAACATTGGGCGGGATCGATGGAGGGATCGGAAGAGGCAGCGTGGGTGCCAGTGAGGCAACTGCCACCGGCACGATCGAGGCCGAGTCCTCGTTGTTGACGAGGTTGGTCTCGGGCGTGACCGTGCGGACGGTCGCGGTGTTCACGACGATGCTGCCGCCGACCGCTGAGGTGGGCAGGAGGGCCGTGATCGTGATGGTCCCGATGTCGCCGACCAGCAACACCGGCCTGGTGCAGCTGATGCTGTTGGCGACCGACGTGCAGGTGAGGTCGGAGGACGACGCGGATTGCAGCACCAGAGGTGCGGGCACCGTATCGACGACCGAGACGTCACGAGCCGTGTTCGGGCCGAGGTTCGAAACGACGAGCGTGTATGTGACGACCGAGTTGACAAAAGGTGTTGGCGTCGATGTGGACTTCACGATCTGGACGTCGGTCAAGACCTGGGCTGGCGTGTCTTCGCATGCGACGTTGTTCGAGGGGTTGGTGCCGCTGACGACCTCGGCACGGATGGTCGATGGACACGGCGGGATGCAGCTGTCGCCGACGCATGCCGGATCGTCGGTCGTGGTGACAAAGGCCTTGTTGGTGAACGTCGCCGGGGCTGCGATGTCGCCGATCCGGGCTTGCAGCGAAATGACCACTGATTCGCCGACCTGTAGATCGGCAGGGTTCACGTCGCAGGTCACGACCTGCCCGGCGGCGTTGCAGGTGGCCGGCATCGGCAGGACCCACACGACACCGGTGGGGAGAATGTCAGTGACGACAACGGACTCGCCGAGGTCGGCATCGCGTGTTCCGAGGTTGCTGATGTTGAGGGTGTAGGTGAATGTCTCACCGGCGAGTGGTTCGGCTCCGCCGTCGCTCTTGGTGATTTGCAGATCGACCGGCATGTCGTCGTTGACCAGGATGCACGTGATCTCGTCGCCCTCGTTGGCAACCACCGGGTTCTCGACCGGCGCCTCCGCTGCATCGACGCATGTCAACGAGGTGAGTGCGTAGCCGCCACGTTGTGTTTCGGAGACTGCATAGCTCTCGTTGGCCTCGATCGTCTCGGCGATACCGCTGGTGACGGCCGTGGTCCCCACGAAGAGGGGGAAGTCGGCGACGCCGGTAATGCCACCGTCGTCGTTGATCACGGACTTGACGACCGTGATGGTCGGCGCCTGATCATCGTTGGTGATGGTGCAGCGAACGGACTCGCCAGCTGAGAGCGTGACATTCGCTTCGCCCACCGGGACGTCGATGGAGTTGTCCGAATCGATCTGGTCGCTGACGCACACCGTTCCGGTGGCGACGTAGCCGGGAATCTGGACCTCGCTGACGGCCAGAGCTGTGCCCGCCGCGTACTGATTGAGCTCGCCCGAAACAACCGGTGTGTCATTGACCTGCAGCACGAAGTCGGCGACCACAGCGTCGCCGCCGTTGTTGTTGACCACGTTCTTGACGACAGTGAGACCCGGACGCACGTCGTCGTTCGTGATCGTGCAGACGATGTCTTCGGCCAGCCTCGGCGTCACCGTGATGGCAGCTGTACCGGACAACTCGGATTCGAGGCCCAGATCGCTGGAGCACAACACGCCCGTGGGCAGGTAGCCCTGCACTTGCAGTTCCCCGATGTCGAGTGCAACACCGGCCACCTGCTGCAGGGCGATGTTTTGAGCCACCGTGCTACCGCCGACCTGAAGTTCGAAGGCCGTCGGCAGAAGTGTGCCGCCATCGTCGTTGATGACGGTCTTGATCAAGGTCAGGGTCGAAGCGATGTCGTTGTTGACGATGGTGCACACCACATTTGCGCCGGCGGCGACGTTGACGTTGGCGCCGCAGTCAAACCCATTGGTCGAGTAGCCGGGCACCGGCGACTCGCTGAGCGCGTACTGGCCGGCCGGGATGGCCGAGGCCACAGGCGACGTGCCCGTGATCGTGGCCGGGCCCGACGCCGTCAAGGTGACATCGCCCGACACCAGCGTGCCGCCGTCGTCGTTGACGACGGTCTTGAGGAGCGTCAGCGTCGAGAACGGGGCGCAGACCGACGCGCTCGGCACGATGTGATTCGTGATGATGGCCGCTGTGTTGGCGAAGCCGCCGCCGTTGGCGCAGTCGCCGTTCGTCTGTGCGTCGACTGTGATCGTGGCGTCGACTGTGATCGTGTAGACGTGCGTGGCGCCGGCATCGAGCTGTGTGCCCGACGTCGTGATGCCAGTGTTACTCGCCGAGACGACCAAGCCGACGGGGCTCGTGGTGACGGCGACGTTGGTCACCGTCACACCTGCGCCGAAACCGAAGGTGTCGTTGAGCGAGTATGCGCCTGGACCATCGCCCGAGTTGGCGACCGTGACCGTGAACTCGATCGTCCATGTGCCGTCTGCATTGCGCGTCGGGCCAGCCGAGATCGACTTGTCTAGGCTGACGACCGGGTCAGGAATGACGCCGCAGTCGGACGACATGTTCGCACCGCGAGCCGACGACACCGATGCGGTGTTCAATGTGCCCGTTCCGGACTCACCGAGAATCTGGAAGCAGTCGCGTGCATCGGTGGTCATGGAGCCGGCGACTGTGAAGGTGACGGTGACGTGGTACACGTGTCCGTCGGGATCGACCGTCGCAGGGTTGATCAGCGCCTGGTCCTGGATCTGTGTCTGGTCGACACCATTCCAACCGGCGACATTCGGTTCCGGACCGTCGAGGGTCGAGAGTGTTGCCGAAACGATGGTCGTGCCGGTGCCGAAGTTGAGGACGTCGGCCAGGTCGTACAGTTCGTCGACGGTGGACTGAGACGTGACCGCGAGGTCATAGCCGACGGTGTACACGTTGCCACTGACGACCGTGGGCCCGTCGGTGAGGGTCTTGAGGACCTGCACCGGGCCGCGTCGACTGTTGGTGTACGTGCAGTTGACGTTCTCGCCGGCGGCAAGCTGGATGCTTACCGTGGAGCCGGCGATGTCAACGATCGAATCCTGTTGTCCGACACAATCGAGACCCGTCAGCACCCAGCCGGCGACGGCCGGCTCGTCGATGAGGTAGGTCCCAGGAACGACGAGGCCCGATGAGAACGGAGCGTCGTCGCCGGTGAGGCTGAACGGCTGGCCATCGGCTGTGAAGTCGAACAGCGTCGTGTCGGTTGCGGGGACGACGACCTTGTCGATCGTGATCGTGCCGCGCTTGGTGTTGGTGTAGGTGCATGTGACGGTCTCACCAGGGCTGACGTCGATCGTCGCGGTCGCCGTTACAAGGTCGCCGGTCGAGTTGGTGTCGTCGCAGGTCAGTCCGGTGAGATCCCACCCACCGAGAGGTGTCTCGGTGGCGGTGTATCCGGCCGGGTCGACGTTGGTGAGCGTGTATGAATCCGTAGTGCTCGTCGCGGTGTCGATGGTTCCGCCCGCAGTGCCTGTGAATTCGAAGACCGCGTCGCCGCCGATGGCTGTCTTGGCGATGACGATGTTGCCCTTCTTGGTGTTGGTGATCCGACAGGTCACGGCCTGTCCAGGAGTGGGCGTGAACGTCGACGGGGCAACTGAGCCCGTGGAACCATCAGCTGCGACGTACGTGCACGTCATGAGACCGGCGATCCAGGTTGCGCCAGGGTCGGCCTCGGACACGCCGTACTGGGCGCCCGGAACGAGGTTGACCGCTGCAGACGCCTGCACACCTTGCGCCGCCAGCGAGATGCTGAT
>JAYTZE010000139.1:0-2013 GCA_043742385.1 Ilumatobacteraceae bacterium | reverse complement strand
TGCCGACACCCTCGAACAGGCGGGCCCGCTCGGTCCTCAATTCAGCGGGCGGGTTGCTGTCGAGAAATCCCCACAACGTGAAGGCGATGGTGAGGTCGTGGACGACTGGCGCGCGGCTGAACATCGAGGCGCGCCGTAGGGCGATACCAAGGCAGCCCTGGATTGCATCGGCGACATGTTCGCCGGGCTGCAGTTGCAGGCGATCGCGGAACCCGTTAGCGATCTTCAGAGCAAAACCCTGATCGGGGCCTTGAAAGCCCAGCCGAGCACCTTCCGGTTGGAACCCGACGAGGTCCCCGGGACGATCGGGTTTCCATGACGCAGGAACGATGTCGGGCGAGCCGTAGACCCTCGGATCGTCGACGGGTGAAACAGGAGCGAACTTTGGCGCAGCCATGGACCCCCTTTCTACCTGGCGAACCCTAGACCCGTCGTCTTCAGCGATGACGGGCGCCTCGCATAAGGGCCGGAGTCATCAAACGCAGGTCGTCAGGCGGCGGAGTGCAACAGGCCGTAGACCATGCTTTCCTCGAGCGCCCGCCACGAGGCCTCGATGATGTTGGGGCTCACGCCGATCGTCGTCCATGTGCGATCGCCATTGGTGGCGTCGATCAACACTCGGGTCACCGCGCCGGTGGCCGTTGCCCCATCGAGGATGCGCACCTTGTAGTCGGTGAGGTGCACCTTCGACAGCAGCGGGTATGCGACCCCGATAGCGGCGCGCAGCGCGGAGTCGATGGCGTTGACGGGGCCGTTTCCCTCCGCTGTGTGCACGTGGCGCTGGTCGCCGACCCACACTTTGACCGTCGCTTCGGTCGTGAAGTCGCCAGTGGCGAGTTCGTCGGTGATCACGCGCATGCTCTCGACGCGGAAGAAGTCCTGCTGCCAGCCGGCGGCGCGACGCATGAGTAGTTCCAGCGAGGCATCGGCGGCCTCGAAGTGGTAGCCCTCGTGCTCCAACCGCTTGAGGTCGTCGATGACCTGGTTGACGGCCGGCCCGTCCATCGGCAAGCCGAGCTCGTCGGCCTTCATCTGGATTGTCGCTCGCCCTGCCATCTCACTGACGATGAATCGAGTGCCGTTGCCGACCAACTCGGGATCGACGTGCTCGTATGCGTCCTTCGCTCGGGCGATCGCGCTGACGTGCAGGCCGGCCTTGTGAGCGAATGCCGATGCGCCAACGTACGGCGCCTGCGGGTTGAGCGGGCGGTTCAGCACCTCGGCGACGTGATGGCTGACGGCCGTGAGCCGCTCGATGCGACCTTCGGGGAGGCACGGCATGCCGAGCTTGAGCTGCAGGTTCGGGATGACGGTCGTGAGGTTGCAGTTGCCCGTCCGCTCGCCCAGACCGTTGAGGGTGCCCTGCACGTGGCGCGCGCCGGCCCTGACTGCCGCCATTGAGTTGGCGACCGCGCACCCGGTGTCGTCGTGACAGTGGATGCCGATGATCACGTCGCTGCCGACATGGCGATGCACGTCGGTGACGATGGCCTCGACCTCATGCGGAAGCGATCCACCATTCGTGTCGCACAACACCACGTGGCTGGCGCCCTTCACCACCGCAGCCTCCAGGGCACGCAGGGCGAACTCGGGATTGCGCTTGTACCCGTCGAAGAAGTGCTCCATGTCGACGAGCACCTGGCGACCGTGACCCGTCAGAAAGGCCACCGAATCGGCGATCATCGCCTCGCCCTCGTCGAGCGTGGTCTGCAACGCGTTGAGCACGTGGTAGTCCCAGCTCTTGGCGACGATGCAGACCGCGGACGTGTTGGCGTCGAGCAGGTTGCGCAGGGTGGCGTCGTCGTCGACCTTGCCCTTCGGCCGCCGGGTCGACCCGAATGCCACCATCGTCGACGTCGTGAGCTGCAACTCGGTCGCGGCGCGGGCGAAGAACTCGATGTCTTTCGGGTTGGCGCCTGGCCAGCCGCCTTCGATGAAGTGGACGCCGAGGTAGTCGAGTTGTTCGGCGATACGCAGCTTGTCATCGACGGTGGCCGACACGCCCTCGACCTG
>JAYTZE010000138.1:0-8122 GCA_043742385.1 Ilumatobacteraceae bacterium | reverse complement strand
GCCTGGCCTCGCTGGTCGTCGGCCCGTCGATGACCGCCGTCCACATGACGTGGGGAGCCGTCAACGAATGGACGACGCAAGCTGCCTACGCCCGTCTCGCGCAGCGATGTGATCATCCGGTGCTCGCCGAAATGCTGCGGCGTATCATGCGCCAGGAGGGCCGGCACATCGACTTCTACGCAGCTCAAGCGTCGGCGCGGCTTGCTGGGAATCGCCGCGCCCAATGGCTCACGCGCCAGGCGCTCAAGCGATTCTGGGCCCCAGTTGGAAGCGATGTGATGCCCGAGGCCGAGGTGCGCCACCTGATCTCGTTCCTCTTTGGTGGCGACGACGGCATGGCGATGGTAGCGCGCATCGATCGCCGAATCGACGGCCTGTCCGGCCTCGGCGGACTCGCTTTGGTTGGAAAGGCTCGTGCCTCAATGACCGGCGAGTTCGGCGACGACCGGCCCGAACGAGTCGACGTCGGCGACGCCGACGGTCACGTAGCTGAAGCCCCATCGCTCGCGGCGGCGTAGCAGGTCGTCGACAAGTTGAGCCGGCGTGCCGATGAGCGCGAACGGCGACTCCTCGACGAGCGACGCCTCGACGTGAACCAACTCGGCGATCTGGTCCATCGCCGATCGTCGTTCGTCAGTGACCCGAACCATGAACGCGCGCACGTTGAACTCGATGTCGTCAACTCGGTGACCGGCCGCGGCGTGCACGATCTCAACCTTCCTGTCGACCGCCGCTGCAGTCATCGATGCAAGCGCCTCGGGACTGATGACGCCGGCAGCCATCGTGCCGTTGACGCCAATGATGTCGGCTTCTCGCGCAGCGATGGAGAGCATCCGCGTCCCTCCAGCACCGATCAAGATCGGCGGCGATGGCGCCTGCACCGGGCGCGGCGAACCAACGAAGTCGGTGATCGTGTAGTGCTGCCCGGTGAACGAGAATGCCTCGCCACGGAGCGCACCCTTGATGACTGAGAGACCCTCTTCGAAGCGATCGACGCGCACTTTCGGGGAGTCGTAGGGGATACCTGACCGCCGGTAGTCGGTGGCCAACCAACCGGCGCCGAGACCGATCTCCAAGCGTCCGCTCGACAACACGTCGAGCGTCGCTAGCTCCTTGGCCAGCACGACGGGGTGCTTGTAATCGTTGTCCCATACCAGTGCACCGATGCGAAGCGTTTCGGTCGCGTCGGCGGCTGCCATCAGGGCCGGTATCGGCGCCAGTTGTTCATCGAAATGGTCGGGCATGGTCAGCGTGCTGTAACCGAGGGACTCGACCTTGCGTGCCAGTGCCGTCCACGATGCCGCGTCGGTGGCCGTCGATGCTTGCACGCCGAACCGGAAAGGATGGTGCGGAGTCATTCGGCGCCAACCTAACGGGTGCCGATGATCGCCAACGGCTCGCAACTAGCCTGCAAATCGCGTGCGTCTCATTGCCTGGCTCCTCCGTCTCGCGGCGATCATCGTCGCCGGAGCGCTGCTCACGACCGCAGTCGTGGTCGGTGTCGGTCCGCGATTGTGGCGAGTAGCCAACGCGCACAACCAACTGCCCGTGGCACTGCCCGACTTTCCATCGCTGTCGCAACGCAGCTATGTGTACGACGTGCTCGGCAATGTGATTGCCGTGTTCGAGCGTGAGAACAGCCAACCGATCACGCTGGTCCAAGTGCCGCCGGACGTGCTGGATGCCTTTCTCGCTGTCGAGGATGAGCAGTTCTACATGCACCACGGAGTCAACTTGCGCGGGTTTGCGCGGGCGCTGCTGTCGAACTTCTCCAGTGACGCGCCGCGTCAGGGCGCGAGCACCATCAGCCAGCAGGTCGTCAAGAACGAATTCCTCGCTGGGCTGCCGCGTGATGGTCGCTACAAGGGTTTGCAGGCGCACTACGCGACGATGCTCGAGAAGAAGATGCCCAAGGGCGCCATCCTTGAGCGCTACCTCAACACGGTGTTCTTCGGCAACAACGCGTACGGCTTACAAGCGGCTGCCGAGGTGTACTACGGCAAAGGCGTTGGTGAACTGACGATGATCGAGGGCGCGTTCCTGGCCGGCCTCGTTCGATCACCATCGGGCTTCGACCCGATTCGACATTCGGAACGGTCCCGGGCGAGATTCCGTCAAGTCACGGAGCGACTGGCCGACGTGGGCTTGTTGACGCCAGTCGTCGGCTCGCTGGTCGGGTCAGCGTGGAAGATGCCCGAGCGCGTGCGCACGATCCCCACCTACGCCACGACACCGACGTACTACACCGAGGCAATCAAGGAGTACCTGCTGCGACGGGCGACCTTCCTGGGTGACGAACAGCAGCGCGCCAACCTGTTGTATCGGGGCGGTCTCGAAATTCACTCCACGTTCAACCCCAACCTGCAGGCGCTTGCCGAGCAGGCCCATGAGGTGTTACCGAAGACGGCGGTGGGAATCGAGAACGCGATCCTGACGCTCGACACCAAGACAGGTGCGATCCGGACGATGGTGGGCGGCAGCGGGTTCCAGCCGCGGATCAACGAGATCAACATGGCCTTGGTACCTCGCCAAACAGGGTCGAGCGTCAAGATCTTCATCCTCGCTGCGGCACTGCAGGCCGGCGCCCAGCCGGATGATCTGATCGATGGCACGTCTCCGTGCGTGCTGCCCGATCCCAACGATCCAAACGTGCCATTCCCGATCTCCGACGCGACCTCCAAGCCGGTCGCGGCGTTGTCGAACATGACATGGTCGTCGATCAACTGTGCGTTCGCTCGTCTGTCACAGATCATCGGATTGCACCGCGTAGTCGACACGACGTATCGAATGGCGAGTTCTCCGTACCTGCAACCGGGTATCGCCGGGCGGACGCCGGTCGAGCCGCTGGCTTCGTACGCAACGGGGGCCAACCCGATGGCAGCGCTCGACATGGCAGCTGGAATGCAGACGATCGCCAATCAGGGGCTGCATCACGATCCCTACTACGTCGACTACATCGATCGCGCCGATGGCACACGGCTGTACACGCACGCAGACCCGGGAGTGCAGGTGCTCGACCCTGGCGTTGCGCTGACGGCGGTGTCGATGCTGAAAGGAGTGCTGACCAACGGCACAGCTCGCGGGGCGTTGAGCGAGTTCCCGTTTCCGGCTGCGGGCAAGACCGGCACACAGACCTACAACACCAACTCGTGGTTCGTCGGATCGACACCACAGCTGACAACCGCGGTGTGGGTCGGCGATCCCGACGGTTACACACCGATGGTGTGTGGCGTGCAGATCAACGGTGTCAACACGTGCAACACGCCGGAGTTCGTCGAAGCCGACGGCATCCGCGAAGTGCAAGGCGGCACCTACCCGGCGCGTATCTGGGGAGCCTTCATGGAACAGGCCATTGCTCCATTGCCGTTGGAGGACTGGCCGGCTGCTCCGGAGCCCGTGCGCAAGGCGGTGCGCCTGTATCTGCCCGGCAACGAATGTCTGGCAAAGTTGGTCAGTGGCGCGTTGCCGGCCGGAGGCTCGACGACGACATCGACCAGCATCTTGCCACCCGATCCCGGTGTGTCGGCGCCGCCTGCCGAGCCGCCACCCAAACCGGTGCTGAAGGCGATTCCCAGTGACACGACGATTTCTCCTGACGTTCTTGACCCCAAAGCGCCGTTTCCGACGGTGCCTGCGTCGGGAACGACGGTCTACAACTGCGAGCGGCCGCCGGGCGGCGTGGTCATTACTGGTAGGAAGAAGCCGTGAACGGTGAAGCATTGTGGGAACTCCAGCAACTCGACACAGCACTCCACCAGCTCCAGCGCCGACTCACCAAGTTGCCCGAGGCTGAGACGTTTGCCGATGCTGAGCGGCGGCTGGCAGAACACCATTCGGCAATCGCCACTGCCGGCAAACAGTTGAGCGATGCGGAAACCACGATCGAGACGATCGAACACGAGGCCGAGGGAGTGACCGCGAAGCGCAACCGGCTCGAACAGCAATTGAAGATCGTGACCGAGACTCGCCACGCCGATGCGCTGAACCACGAGATCGAGATACTCAGTGCTCACCGTGACGAACTCGACGATCGCGAGTTGGAAGCGATGGAGCAACAGGCCGACGCCGAACAGCGTCTGGCCGAACTCGCTGAGGATGAGGACGCCGTGGTGGCGATGAAGGAATCAGCCGCCGCGCTGCTCGCAGTCGCCAACGCCAGCGGCGCCGACGAGGAGTCCGAACTGACCGCGAAGTACGACGCGGCCCGCGCAGTGCTGACCTCTGAGGAGGTTGCGCTGTACGACGTGCAACGAGCCCGACATGGCGGCATCGGTATCGCCAGACTCGTCAATGTGAAATGCGACGGTTGCCACCTCGACCTGTCGCGTGCCGAGGTCGACGGCTTCAAGGCGTTACCCGCTGACGACTTGGTCGATTGCCCGCAGTGCGGGCGCGTGCTGGTTCGCTGACCGCGATGTTCCTGTGGTTCATCGGCACGGCAGTCGTCTCGGTGTGGTACGTCTTTCGCGACCCGCGCTTCGACTACAGGTTTCTCGCTGTTGGGGCAGTGTTACCCGATGCGATCGACCTTCCCGAGGGCCACGCTCGCTGGGCACACAGCTTGACGGTTGCAGTCGGCGTGTTGGTGATCGTGATGCTGGTGACGGCGGGCCGCAAGCCGATTCGCAGGCTGATGCTGGCGCTGCCGATCGGCATGCTGCTGCACCTCGTCTGGGATGGCGCCTTCTCATCGACGCGCGTGTTCTGGTGGCCGCTCAGTGGGTCGTGGGGAAGTGTTCGCGTTCCGTCACTGCAGCGCGGTTGGCTGAACGTCGCGTTCGAAGGCGCTGGGGCACTGCTGCTGGCGTGGATGTGGCGCCGGTGTGAACTGTCGGACCCGAAGCGACGACACGCGCTGATTCGCCACGGGCGACTCGTGCCCGAGTGAAAGCGATTGGCCGCTCCCGTTCGCCCATTGTTCGCATGTTGTCGCCACTGCGCGACTTCCTCGCGACCGAGGCATCCGGCGCGATCCTGTTGGCCGGCAGCGCCATGTTCGCCCTCGCCTGGGCGAACTCGCCCTGGTCGCAGTCGTATGTAGATCTGTGGGAGACCCGCGCCGCGATCTCGGTGGGTGGCCACACGTTGGACCTCGACTTGCGCCACTGGATCAACGATGGCCTGATGACGATCTTCTTCCTCGTGGTGGGCCTCGAGATAAAGCGCGAGCTGACCGATGGCCACCTGTCATCGCGACGCGCAGCGCTCCTGCCCGGTGCAGCCGCGCTGGGCGGGATGCTGTTGCCTGCGCTCGTGTATCTCGCGATTGCCGGCGCGTCGGCGCCTCGCGGCTGGGCGATTCCGATGGCTACCGACATCGCTCTGGCGGTTGGCATCCTTGCTGTCGCGGGCCCTCGTGTCCCGGCGTCGCTGCGCGCCTTCCTGCTCGGATTGGCGATCGTCGACGACATTGGCGCGATCGTCATCATCGCGGCGGTGTATTCAACCGGCGTGATGTTCGGCTGGCTCGCCGCGGCTGCCGTTGGCCTAGGTTTGACCGTTCTTGTGCGCCGTCTCGGGGTCTACTCGACGTGGGTCTACTTCGTCATCGGCGGACTCGTGTGGCTCAGTCTCCACGAGGCTGAGATACACCCCACGATTGCGGGCGTGGCGATGGGGCTGCTAGCGCCATCGACGCCCCGGCTCAGCCCCGAACTCATCGATAGTGATGAGCTGATCGACTTGTCCGACGCCGACGCCGCGCGCACGACGAGCGATCTCGCCAAAGGCTCGGTCTCGGTTGTCGAGTGGCTGCAGCACGTTCTCCACCCGTGGACGAGCTACGTGATCGTCCCGATCTTTGCGTTGGCGAACAGCGGGATCGAAGTCTCCGCAGGTGGGCTTCGCGACGCGGCGCGTTCTCCGATCACGTGGGGTGTGTTCTTCGGTCTTGTGGTCGGTAAGCCGCTTGGTGTTGTGCTCGCCACTCGCGCCACGGTTCGCGCCGGGCTCGCTGACAAGCCCGACGGTGCTGATACTCGCCAGATCGCGGGCGTTGGTGCCGCTGCGGGAATCGGCTTCACCGTCGCCCTGTTCATCACCGAACTGGCCCTGACAGACCCGATCGAACGTTCCAACGCGATCCTGGCGATCCTGGCCGCCTCCGTGCTGGCCGCTGGCATGTCGAGCGTGCTCCTGAGCTCACGAGTTCGGCCAACGAGCGAATCCATACGCCGAATCTGATTCACTGTTCAGGTGCTGGTGCTCGTTCGTCATGGTCGTACCGAGGCAAACGCTGCCCGAAAGCTGCAGGGTCTCCTCGATCTCCCCCTCGACGACGTCGGCCTCGCCCAGGCGAGTGGGGTTGCGGAATGGTTGGGCCGTCCGGATCGCGTGATCAGCTCGCCATTGCTCAGGGCCCGCCAGACGGCCGAGGCATTCGGGGTGCCATACGAGGTGGACGAGCGATGGATCGAACTCGACTACGGCACCCTCGATGGCGTGCCAACGGCCGAGGTCGCAGACGATGTCTGGGCGCGATGGCGTGTCGATCCGCAGTATCGAGCCGGTGGTGGCGAGAGCATGGAAGAGATGCGCGAGCGTGTCGTTGCTGCTGCCGGGGAATTGTTGGACGACGCAAGAGAGCAGATGATCGTTGTCACCACCCACGTGTCGCCGATCAAGGCTGCCGTGATGTGGGCACTCGGCGTCGATGTGACAGTGGGCTGGCGATGTCATCTCGACCAGGCCTCCGTCTGTCGCATCCTCACTGGGCCCAAAGGTCCCGTACTGCTCGGCTTCAACGAGACCCGCCGCACCGAGACCTCATGGCGATGATTCGCTGGGTCGCCCCGGGGACTCAGACCGGCGCGTTCGCGTGACGACAACAGCGTCACTCGTGACGAGTGATCGACCGCCCGCTCACGACCGACGGCACGATGACCATCCACTGATCCTTCGCTCCCGGCGCCCACGGATGAGTCGAGCCAGCGGCCAATCGAGCTCGCATCTCGTCGTCGGCTAGCTCTGACAGGTTGCCGCGGACAAGCACGCTCCAACCCGACTCGGCAACGGGATCGACATGGTCGGCCTCGAACGCGACCCGGGCGCCGTTGCCCAGACTGTGCAGCATCGAATCACCGGCTGTACGAAAGGCGATGTTGCCGTCGATCACGACGCAGTTGACCGGGAGCACCATCGGCTCGTTGTCGTACACGAACCCGACTCGACCGACGGCCACGCGATTGATCAGGCGCCAGCACACCGACTCCTCGAGGTCGTCGTAGTTCACGACATAGTCGTGGAGATTGGCAGTGTTTGATATTTGACTCACGACCTCGATCCTGAGCCAGTTGCTGCCCGCCAGCCAGGGCCAAAAGGCCTCCGTCTGGCCCGGGGGACAGATGATTCTGGGCTTCACAGCCCAAACAGGCGTGCTCTGCGATCGTCGAACTCGGACTGGGTCAGCATGCCGTTGTCGAGGAGCCATTTGAGGTTGTTGAGGTCGTCTGCGAGGCTGCCTGAGCCGGACTGCTTGGCATCGGTGTTGGTGGGTGGCGGCTGTCTGGCCACGAGGAGTTGGAGCATCGTTGTCGCCTGCTCTGCGACGGCCTCGTCGACCAGAAACTCGATCGTCTTTCCATTGGCGTTGACCACGAGGCTCCATCTGCCGCGCTGGCTCTTGCTCGTGCCAACAGAGGCAATCGCTGTCAGCGGCACCATTTCGGTGACGCTGCGACACCCGGCAGCCGACCAAACAATTCGAGTGGAGAGGATCTTGACATCGGCACGCTGGCCGGCGACATGCGCTTCGAACAGCATCAACGGGGCATCGCTCATGACGAGGAACCTTCCTGGAACTCTCCCGGGAGAGCCACCGGCGGGCCGGCGTGATACGTCGACGTATCACGCCGGTGCCGTCGGGGATCTAACTGAGCGTGAACATCACCCGAATGCTTCAACTGGCGCTGGGTGTGGTGGATGCCGTACCAGCTGATCGGCGGTCGGCCATGGCCGAGGAACGACTGCTGCACCTGGCCGGAGAGCATCGCTTCAACCGAGCACCCGCGACACGCCAGGACGAGCTCTGGGAAGCGGCTGGCGAGGTTCTCGCAAGCGTTGAGCAGCTCTACGGCGAGGCGCGTCTCGATCAGCTGCTCTGCGGGCTGCCGCCCGCAAGTCC
>JAYTZE010000137.1:0-2018 GCA_043742385.1 Ilumatobacteraceae bacterium | reverse complement strand
CGGCGAACGGGTAGTCGCCGAGATCGGTGACTTGCTCGACGATCTCGATGAAGTCGGCGAGGGAGCAATCCGACTCGCGCAGATACCCAGAAGCAGTGGCGGAATTCACGGCGGACATGCCCACAAATGTAGGCCGTCGAGAGGGCTCCACGGCTAGCGTGCGCACGTAACTACCACCGCTGCATCTCTGCGGGCGTCCGCCCGGAAAGCGACTCGCGACTCGACCCAATCGTCGACCCGAAGGTTGGCTGGCAAGGGTGGGGTCCTGGCAGTCCTCGCCGCAACCATGTTCTGGTCGTTCGGTGGTGTGCTGGGCAAATCCACGAATGCGTCGGGCGTCGTGCTGTCGTTCTGGCGCATGTGGATCGCGTCGGCGGTGTTGCTCGCGATCGTGGCTGTGACTAGGCGCTGGCCGAGCCGAGCCGATTTCCGTCGCGCGGCCTTCGCGGGAGTGCTCTTCGGCCTCAACATCTGCGTGTTCTTCATCGCCATCGAAACAGTCAGCATCGCTACGGCGCTGATCATTGCCGCGCTCGGTCCGGTCGTTGCCTTGCCCGTGTCGGTCGTCTTCTTCGGCGAGCGGCTGAGAGCTGTCAAGGTGATCTGCGCGGGGGCCTCGGTGGTCGGCGTGGTCGTAGCCGTTCTGGTAGCGCCATCCAGCGGATCCGGATCGACGAGCTCGACCGCCGGATATCTGTGGGCCGTGCTCGCCCTGGTGTTCTGGGTCGGGTACCTGCTGATTTCCAAAGGCGTGCGCGCCAACGTCGAAACCGTCCGGTTCATGTTCGTCGTATCGGTCATCGGTGCCGTCACGGTGTCGGCTCTGGTCGTGATCACCAGCAAGAATCTCGGCGAAGTGCACGGCGCCGGCTGGGCCTGGGTCACCTTGCTCGCGCTCGGTCCGGGCATCGCCGGGCACGGCCTGGTTGCGTGGGCCCAACCGCGTGTCGACGCCTCCGTCACGTCGGTGCTGATCCAGGCCGAACCCGTGGGCGCGTCGGCGGCGGCATGGGTCATTCTGGGCGAGCGGATTTCGCTGGCACAAGCCCTCGCCATGGCCGGTGTTGTCGCCGCCCTGTGCGTGCTGGCCTATAGCGAATCACGCGACGGCGGGGTCGAAATCGTCGACGCGGTCAGCTGACCTGTCGGCTACTAGTCTCGTCTCGAAGGGAGATGCACGTCATGGGAGTTCCGTTCCGAGAGATCGAGATGGGGCCGGTCGGTAGCCGGTTGCCTGGAGGCGCCGTCGTCGCGGCATCTGCTATCGATGCGGGAATCCTGGTGCAGTTCACCGACGGCTCGGCCACCTTCCTACCCGATTGGTTGCGCGACAACTGTCAGTGCAACGAGTGTCGAATCGTGCAGACCGACGAGCGTCGATGGCAGCCGTGGACCGAGCCGGCCGCGCCCGTCGTCAGCACAGTCGAAGTTGCCGACGGTCAGCTGCTGATTGGCTGGGTGAGCGGACATCAATCGGTCTACGGGGCGACCGAGTGGCAGAAGGTCCGAACCACAGGGGCACGCGGCGCCTGGACGGCGCGACTGTGGCACTCGGGCTACGAGTTCGAACGCTTGGACCATCATCAGTGCATTGCCGATCAGATCACGCGCTGGGGCATGTTCGAGGCACTACGCCGCGACGGCGCCGTGGTGGTCACTGGTTCGCCGACCGAACCGGGCACTGTGATCGAGTTGCTTCGAGCGCTCGGCATCACGATGCGCGACTCGTCGCTCGGTCTCATCTTCGACGTCAAGCTCGATCCGGCCGGTTACAACATCGCATTCACGGCCGAAGAGGTGCCTCCGCACAACGACAACGCCCAGTACACCCATCCGCCCAGCGGGCAGGTCTTGGCGATGCTGGTCAATGATGCGCAGGGTGGCAATAGCGTCGTGGTCGACGGTTGGTCGGTGCTTGACGGGCTCAGTCGCCACCATCCGGAGGCCATCGATGTGCTGACCAAGGTCGAGGTCGGCTTTCGGCAGTATTCGACCGAAGCCGATGCGTTCACGCGCGC
>JAYTZE010000136.1:0-8131 GCA_043742385.1 Ilumatobacteraceae bacterium | reverse complement strand
GCATTATTGCCTGCGGGGAGTGTTGCACGCTCATTCCGTGGGCATGCAACACTCCACTCGCAGCAACTAGTGCCTGCGCTCGACTGCTGCCAAGGCGTTGACGATGCCGTCGCCGTAGATCGAGTTGCGCTCCGGGGATCCGACGCAAGGGGCATCGTAGGAGGCGTTACGACCCTCAGCGACGTAGGAGATCACCGCTGCCGGACAGGCCACGTCGGTGGCGCTCTCGCGGAGGATTCGTTCGACCTTGGCAGGATCCATCGTTCGTCCTCGTCCGTGACGCTGCGACTTGCCGTACTCACTGACGATCAGCGCAGCCACTCCGACGGCGTGAGGTGCAGCCATCGAGGTTCCCTGGATCAGCTGCCAGTAGGCACAGTCATCGATGCTCGGTGACGAACACTCGGCGATCACGAACGGGCTGAGCGACTCACCAGTCACCGGGTCGACTTCGCCGGCCTCGAGCGCGACGTTGGTCGGGTACGGCCCAAGGATCAGATTTTCGGGCTGGCGGTTCTGAGGCGTGCCGATGAAGTCGCGGAAGAAGCCACCCGGGGCAGAGACGTCGTTCTGCTCCAAGCCGTGGTTGGAGTAGTCGGCCTTCTTCATGCTCGGCCCGACCGACGAGACACCGATGACACCGTCATTCTCGGTCGGAACGGTGAGACAGTCATTGGTGACCTCGCGCGGGGGGTCCTTCTCGGTGCCCGGCGGGAAGTCGGGGCTGGTCGCGTCGGTCTTCAACGCGGCTCCCAAATCCTGATGCTCGTTGCCAAGTGCAGCGACCAACGTGACACCGTGCGAGCGGGCGTAGTCGAGTGCTCGCTGCGTGGCGTCGATGATCGTCGCCTGCTCGGCCTGCTCGGCAGGCGAGTCGTCGGGATGAGTGCGGCAGTTGAACAGCCATGGGTCGGTGAAGTAGCTCATGTTGACCACGTCGATGCCGTTGTCGGCAGCGTACGTCAGCGCGTCGACGGTTGCTGAGAGGAAGAAGTACCCCGAGTCCTGACCGGCGCGCAGGTTGACGAGCGTGACGTTCGGCGCAACGCCGGCCATCCCAGTGCCGTTGATCGGAGAGGCGATCGTGCCAGCGACATGAGTGCCGTGACCGTTCTCGTCGACGTCTGCCGGGTCGTTACACGATTGATCCGGTTCGTCCTCACAGAATCCGTCGACCAGCGGAATGTCGACCGTGAAGTTGCGGCTCAACCGGCGGTTGAAGTTGCGAGCGATGTCGGGATGGCTACCATCGATGCCGGTGTCGATGATTCCGACCAGCACGTCGCGACGACCCTGTTGCTCGTCGTACGAACCCTCCGGTGTTGCGTCGATCATCCTCATGTCCCATTGCATACCGGCAAGCGGCTCAGCCGCTTCGTCGTCGTCATCATTGTCATTTCCACGACCGCTCGACGCCGCAGAAGCCTCGCCACGACCCTCGTACTCCACGGCCTCGCTGCGACTCCGTGTCTCCGCCGGAACGGAGCCGATCGGGGCGTTGCGCGCCACTCCGGCCACGGCATCGGTCGTCGACACCGCCTCCTGGAACGAGGTTGCGTCGGCCGTCACCGTGATCAGGCCAATGGCCCGGTTGACCCGGTCGACGGTCCCACCGGCCGCTTGCACCGTCGCGATCGCGGCGTCAACCGACGCGGCGTCGCTGGCAAGCACTACGTAGCTGGCACTGCCTGCGCTGCCACCCGCGGGACTTGGTGTCAACGCCAGCGAACTGGCGACCATGGCCGCGCCAACAAGAATTGCTCCACTGCGTGTCCTGTACATGAGGCCCCGTTTCCTGGATGAGTGGTTCGGTTCCCCGTCTGCCCAGCAGCGAACCTAACGGTCCTGGAACAAAAGTTCAAGACTTGACAGGGAGTGGTAGATCTGTGCCGCACACCGCCACCGCTCGAACGTGCTTCACTAGGGCGTGACAGGAGGAAGAATGATCGAAGGCATCCCACTTCGATTCGGGATTCCCGAACCACCGGCACGACCCGGCGAGTTGGCCGACTTTTCGTATCTCGATGTGCAGGCCGCAGGAAGCGTGCGACGTCCCGAGATCGACGCCGACCCCAGTGAGATGCGCGACCTCGCCTACTCCCTGATCCGTGTGCTCGACGACAACGGAGCAGCAGTGGGCCCGTGGGTCCCCGACGCCGAACTCGCTGCACTCCACGAAGGCCTGCGCGCGATGGTCATGACCCGTTCGTACGACGACCGGATGACTACCGCTCAGCGCCAGGGCAAGACCTCGTTCTACATGCGTTGTACAGGAGAAGAGGCCATCGCCGTCGGCCACGCACTCGAGCTGCAGCCCGACGACATGTTTTTCCCTACGTATCGCCAGCAGGGATGGCTCATCGCTCGACGGTGGCCGCTGATCGAGATGATGTGTCAGGTCTTCTCCAACGAGAAGGATCGGCTGCACGGCAGGCAGATGCCGATCATGTACTCAGCCCGTGACGTCGGCTTCTTCTCGATCTCGGGCAACCTCGGAACGCAGTACATCCAGGCAGTCGGATGGGCTATGGCATCGGCGATCAAGGGTGACACATGTATCGCTTCGGGCGTCGTTGGCGAAGGGACCACCGCCGAGGCCGACTTTCATCACGCCCTCACGTTCGCAACCACCTACCAAGCGCCGGTGATCTTGAACGTGGTCAACAACCAATGGGCGATCTCGTCGTTTCAGGGCATCGCTGGCGGTTCACGCGCGACGTTCGCCGCTCGCGCGATCGGCTACGGCATTCCCGCGCTGCGCGTCGATGGCAACGACTACCTCGCCGTGCTTGCGGCCACTCGCTGGGCCGCCGAACGAGCCCGCACCAACCACGGACCGACCTTGATCGAGTGGGTCACCTACCGTGCTGCCGCGCATTCGACATCCGACGATCCCTCCCGATACCGGCCGGCCGACGAAGGGAAGTCCTGGCCACTCGGCGACCCCATCGATCGCCTGAAGAACCATCTCATCAATCGCGGTGAATGGTCCGACGCGCAGCACGCCGATCTGGTCGCCGACACCGACCGAGAAGTGCTGGCGGCAGCAAAAGAAGCCGAGGCCTACGGCACACTGCTCGACGGACGGGTCGCCAGCGCCAGAAGCATCTTCGAAGACGTGTTCAAAGAGATGCCCGAACATCTGCAGCGGCAGCGACGACAGATGGAGAGCGAGCGATGACGGCGATGACCATGAACGCGGCCATTCGTTCGGCCATCGATGTGATGATGGAGCGCGACGACAACGTTGTTGTTTTCGGCGAAGACATCGGTTACTTCGGTGGCGTCTTCCGATGCACCGAGGGGCTTCAGGCCAAGTACGGCTGCAACCGGGTGTTCGATACCCCGATTGCCGAGGGCGGCATCATCGGCGCGGCCGTGGGAATGGGTGCATACGGTCTACGCCCGGTGCTCGAGATTCAGTTTGCCGACTACGTGTATCCCGGCCTCGATCAACTGATCTCGGAGGCGGCACGCCTGCGTTATCGATCGAGCGCCGAGTTCACTGCACCGATCACCGTGCGCATGCCGTGCGGCGGAGGCATCCACGGTGGACAGACACACAGCCAGAGTCCGGAGAGTCTGTTCACCCACGTGTGCGGGCTCACCACCGTACTGCCGTCCAACCCATACGACGCCAAGGGCCTTCTGATCGCATCGATCGAGGATGACGACCCGGTGATCTTCCTCGAACCGAAGCGGATCTACAACGGCCCGTTCGACGGGCATCACGACCAGCCGGTTGTGCCGTGGTCGAGCCATGCCCTCGGCGAGGTGCCAGACGGCTACTACCGCGTCGAGTTGGGTCGCGCTGAGGTACGCCGGCCGGGCAACGACCTCACCGTGTTGGCCTATGGAACGATGGTGCACGTGGCCGAAGCTGCTGCGGTCGAGACCGGGATCGACGCTGAGATCATCGACCTGCGCACGCTGCTACCGCTCGACACTGACACGATCGAGGCCTCCGTCAACAAGACGGGAAGGTGCGTCGTCGTCCACGAGGCGACGCGCACCAGTGGCTTCGGTGCGGAGCTATCGGCGACCGTGCAGGAGATGTGCTTCTACCGCCTCGAGGCGCCGATAGAGCGCGTCACTGGTTGGGACACCCCGTATCCCCACGCCCAGGAGTGGGACTACTTCCCCGGTCCGGCCCGCGTGGGGGCGGCCTACCGTCGAGTGATGGCGGCTTGACGTGGGCGACTATGTGGTCAAACTCCCCGACGTCGGCGAAGGTATCGCCGAAGCCGAGATCGTCGAGTGGCACGTGAATGTCGGCGACGCGATCGCCGAAGATCAGGTCATGGTCGAGGTGATGACCGACAAGGCAACCGTCGAGCTCCCTTCCCCCGTAGCGGGGATCGTGGTGTCGGTCGGCGCTGCCGTTGGCGACATCTTGGCCGTGGGCGCACCGCTGATCCACATCGACACGGGTGGCGAGACGATATGCGACGATTCGTCGGCGCCGAGCACCGAACCAGCCGACGAGCCGCCGGCCGCACTCGCTCCTCCGTCGCCAACGGCACCAGCCGCTCGGTTGCCGGACGACCGACGCCGACCAACCACTGCGCCGGCGGTGCGCCAGCGAGCGGCGACGCTCGGTATCGACCTCTTGGGGATCGAGGGCACGGGCCCGGAAGGGCGAATCGTTCACGCCGACCTCGATGCTCATCTGACTCACAACGGATCACCGCAGCCGACGTCCCAGGCAAACACAACACGCAACAACTCGGTCGACGACGTGGCGGTCGTCGGATTGCGACGCAACATCGCCCAACGAATGCAGGTCGCCAAGACTCGGATCCCGCATTTCACCTATGTCGACGAAGTCGATGTGACCGAGGTCGAACGACTGCGCGCTGACCTAAATCGGCAGCCGCCCGACCGCGAATCGAGACTGACCATCCTGCCGTTTCTGATGCGCGCAGTGGTTGTCGCAGTCGGCGACTTCCCACAGATGAACGCGCGGTACGACGACGACAACGGCGTCGTTCATCGGCATCATGCTGTCCACCTCGGCGTAGCGACGCAAACCGCAAAGGGGCTGATGGTTCCAGTGGTCGCGAATTGCGATCGACGCGACCTCTGGGATTGCGCCGACGAAGTCACGCGACTCTCGACGGCAGCGCGCGACAACAAGATCACCCTCGCAGAGTTGACCGGCTCCACGATCACCATCAGCAGCCTGGGCTCGTTGGGCGGGATCGTGTCGACGCCGATCATCAATTACCCCGAGGTGGCAATCATCGGAGTGAACAAGATCGCCACTCGACCGGTCTACGTCGGCGACACGGTGCTGCCCCGCCAGATCATGAACCTGTCGTCGTCGTTCGATCACCGCGTGGTCGACGGCGCCGACGCGGCGGCGTTCATCCAACGGATCAAGGCGTTGCTCGAGACCCCGGCCCTGCTCTTCATGTCATAGGGAGTCTCTTGGCGCGCCCTCTCGGCTCGTCGCCTGGCATGCTGGTATACCCATGACCGTCGCAGCACCCACCCTCGCCGGCAGCCACGTGCAGCTCGAACAACTCCGGGTCGAGTTTGCCGATGAACTAACCGCCGCTGGCAACCTCGACCGATCGACGTACGACTGGACTGCCGTACCCCCAACTGTCGAAGGCATGAAGCGATACATCACCGGCCTGCTCAACGATCAGCTGGCGCGCTCCGCCGTGCCCTTCGTGCAACGCCGCGTCAGCGACGGCGGCCTCGTTGGCTGCACTCGATATCTACGCCTCGAATGGTGGGGGGCCAACGACCTGCCCGACGAGGTCGAGATCGGAGGCACCTGGCTGGCGACCTCCGCGCAGCGCACACCGATCAACACCGAGGCCAAGTATCTGTTGTTGGCCAACGCCTTCGACGTGTGGAACGTGCACCGCGTGTCGATCTGCACCGACGCCCGCAACGTTCAGAGCCGTACCGCGATTCTGCGGATCGGCGCGATATTCGAAGGCATTCTGCGCAGCCATCGAGGTTCGTATGCAGCCGGCGAGGAGAACCTGGTCGCCCGCGATTCGGCGATGTACTCGGTGGTGCGCAGCGACTGGCCCGAGGTCAAGAGGGGCCTGGAGGACAAGCTGAAATGACCGAAGCACGACCGGTCATGCTCGTTACCGGTGCCAGCCGCGGCATTGGCGCAGCCATCAGCCGGCAAGCGGCCGTAGCTGGGTACGCCGTGGTCGTCAACTACACGGCAAGCACGGATGTCGCTGCTGCACTGGCCGACGAGATCGGCAACGAGTCGTTCGCGGTGCAGGCCGACGTCGGCAACGAAGCAGACGTGTTGTCGATGTTCGCCACGATCGACGAACGTCTCGGACGCCTCGACGTGTTGGTCAACAACGCCGGTATCGCCGGCGGTTACGGCACCCTCGACAGCTACACGACCGAGGCACTCGAGCATCTGTGGGCCGTGAATCTGACCGGCCCGTTCGTCTGCGCACGCGAGGCGGCGAATCGCATGCGAACGGATGGGCGCGGGGGCTCGATCGTCAACATCTCGTCGAAGGCCGCAGTGCTCGGCGGTCCGAACGAGTGGGTGCACTACGCCGCGTCCAAGGGTGCAATCGACACGATGACGATCGGGCTGGCCAAGGAGTTGGCACCGCACAACATCCGCGTCAACGCCGTTCGGCCCGGCCTGATCGAGAGCGACTTCCACCTTCACGCCACGCCGGGGCGTGTCGAACGGATGACACCGCTGGTGCCAATGCAACGGGTCGGGACAGCCGCCGAGGTGGCCGAGGCGGTGTTGTGGTTGGCCTCGCCCGCTGCAAGCTATGTGACAGGCGCATTCATCGATGTCACCGGTGGTCGCTGAGTACCCGAGACCTGCACGATGTGTCGCACCCACAGTCCGACGGCGACAGTTGCCAGGCATGCTGCGAGGGTGACCGGCGGGAGCACGCCGGGACCCTGAGCATCGAAGAGTTGCCCAAGCGACCACGGCATGACCAATCCTGCAAGTCCGGCCGCGCCGATGAAGGCCGATGTCGCCGCGCCCGACAACGCCAAGTGCGACTCGGCGTACGCAATCATGGATGCAAACTGTGGAGCAATCGACACGCCGAACAGGAACGTCACGATCCACAAACCGATGCTGCCGCCATTCACGACCACGAGCGCGACGGTCGATGCCAAAGCGACGGTCATCGATCCGGACAGCATCCATCCCGCGCTGAAGCGGCCGGCGAGCCAGATCGACGCAACGCGCCCCATCGAGAACCCGACCCAGAAGGTCACCGTGACACCTGTCGCCGTGTTGGCGTCGCCGTATCCGATCTGTTCGACGTACGAGTGGATCCAGTTGGCAAATCCGATTTCGAGGGCGACATAGGCGAAGAAGAACAAACTGACGACCGCCAGTTGGCCACGACGAACCGACGCCGCCGCGGCCGCACCCTCTATGGGACCGTGATCAGCTGCACGGGTTTTCATGGGCGCGGGCGTCGACAACAGGACGAGACCGCAGATGGCTGTCAGCACCGCCAAGGGAATCGCGACCGGCCACAACGAACCGCTCCAGGCGATGGCGCGGTTGGTCAGCAGTGGTGCCGACAACGCGCCGAGTGCAAAGAACAGATGAAGAGCGTTCAGCGCTGCCCCCGGCGAGTCGGGGCGGCTCCACACCACCAACGTGTTTCCCGAGACATCGCTCGCGCCACACGAAACACCCAGCACCACGAAGACGCCGACCAACGGCACGAGTTCCCGGACCTGTGAAACCACAACAATCCCCGCCACCGAGACGACCATGCATGCGGCCCACATGCGGTGCCCGCGTCCGCGGTCGAGCCATCTCCCTCCCAAGAAGGAACCGAGCATGTAGCCGCCCGATGACCCGACGAAGATCAAACTGATTCCACCATCGTCGGTCCCGACCCGATCGCGCAGATGCGATAGCGCCGGACCGGCGAAGCTCAGCGAACTGCCCAACACCACGAAACTGACCAGATAGACCCACACAGGGACGGGCCGTGGTCCCTGCAATTCCATCACCAGGGATCGTAGAGTGCGCTACTAGCGTGCACCCAGCATGCGAGTCGTCGTTGTCGTTGCCAATCCGGATGCCAATGGTTTCAGCCAGTCCATTGCGTCGACGGCGACGTCTGCGTTGCTCGAGAGCGGCCAC
>JAYTZE010000135.1:0-2021 GCA_043742385.1 Ilumatobacteraceae bacterium | reverse complement strand
CAGTTACTGTTAACTAGTTACTGCTGATGTTGTAGTAACCTATCAGCATGTCAGCAAACCTCGCACACGCCCTCGATGTGATGGGCGACCGCTGGACGTTGCAGGTGGTCGCTGGTCTGCTCGATGGTCCCAAGCGATTCGGCGAAATGGCCCAAGCACTCGACGGCATCGCGCCGAACGTGCTCACCTCACGGCTTCGTGAGCTGGAGCGCCAGGGGCTCGTTGTTGCGACTCCGTATAGCCAGCGTCCAGTGAGACTGGCCTATGCGCTCACCGACACTGGCCATGAGTTGCGGGATTCGATCGCGCATCTGTCGGCGTGGAGCGCCCGCCAGACCGGCGACACCGAGGGCCCGGTGCACGGCTTGTGCGGCACGGCGCTGGAGACTCGCCTGTACTGCCCAACCTGCGAGAGAACCGCCGACGACCTGACGGCTGAGGCGATGAGCTGGGTCTGACGATCGAGACGGCGCGCTAGACGACGCTCATGATGTAGGCGGTGTCCATGTACTCGCGTAGGTGACAGACCTTGCCGTCCTTGATCTCGATGACCCAGGCATGAGCACGCCGCGCACGACGATTTCGGTGGTGGCGAACGGGCCGCTGTCGAGTTCGTGGCGCGCGCGCCTGGCGGTAGTGATCGATCACGGAGAGATCATGGCGTGTACGGGCCGGTCCGCTCGGTGCAGCCCCGGCCCGGAATCAACTGAATGTCGTGAACTGGTTAGTCGGCCTTCTTCGGGTCGTAGAGCATTCCGAGTATTCCGCCGTACACCAGGTGCCAGATCAAGATTGCCAGTGGCAACTTGGCGCCGTCGTCGGTCTCGAAGCTGAACAAGCCGTAGCCCGACTTCGGTACGTACACGTACGGGACCAGGAAGCCCATGCTGATGATTGCCAGCACGATGCCGAACAACAAGCCCTTCTGAATGCTCGGCATCCACGACCCGAAGGTCGGGATCTTGGCGCGCAGTGTCAGTACGAACAGAATTGCGAACACAACTCCGTTGACCATGTGTATCGATTGCCCGACGAAGAACTGTCCGGCGTTGCCGTAGTTGCTGAAGTCAGCGGCGAAGGAGCTTGGGGCGAACAAGCCGCCGTTGAAATTTGGCCAGGGGAGCGACGGCAGGCCGATTCCCTTGGCGTAGTAGCCCCAAAGTGTGGTGATCTGAACGGCGATGAAGCCGGCGAGAGCGGCACCTTGAAGCGGGTGTTCGTGAACCCAGTTCTGATATCGGTCGTCGACGTCCAGTGCCCTGTCGATGTCATCTGTATCCATTTTGAAACCCCCACGTTTCAATGCGTGACGTGTGTCACGGCAGTGTGAAATGGTAGTTGCAAGTGCGCTTGTGAATGCGGATCGTGCTTGCGCGCACAATCAATTGTGATGCAAGGCAGCGTTGAGACCTGCCCAGGCCACAGAGCGGGGTATCGCCTCGACCGCGCCGGTCTGGCTGTTGCGTCGGTACAGCAGGCCGCTGGCGCCACTGAGCAGTCGGGCTTTCACGATCTCGCCATCGGGCATCTTCACCAGGGTGCCGGCAGTGACGTACAGGCCAGCCTCGACCACACACTCGTCGCCGAGGCTGATCCCGATCCCGGACTCCGCACCGAGCAGGCAGCGCTCGCCGATCGTGATCTGGTCCTTGCCGCCACCGGACAATGTGCCCATGATGGAGGCGCCACCACCGATGTCGCTGCCGTCGCCGACGATCACGCCAGCCGAGATGCGGCCCTCGACCATCGATCGGCCTAGCGTGCCCGCATTGAAGTTGACGAAGCCCTCGTGCATCACGGTCGTACCTTCGGCCAGGTGTGCGCCGAGGCGCACTCGATCGGTATCGGCGATACGTACACCGCTCGGCACGACGTAGTCGGTCATCCGCGGGAACTTGTCGAGGCCATGCACCGTCAGCATCTTCCCGACGGACCGCAGGCGCCATCTGACCCAGTCGACCTGGTCGACGGCAATCGGCCCGATGTTGGTCCAGGCGACATTGTTGAGGAGGCCGAACGCA
>JAYTZE010000134.1:0-2022 GCA_043742385.1 Ilumatobacteraceae bacterium | reverse complement strand
TGGCGGTCGTGGCAGTGGTATCGGTTGCGTCGGTGAAGACGTCGTCGTCATCATGATGACCTGGCCCACCGAAGCCGCGACCGCCGAAACCCGGACCGCCGACAGGGCCCGTGCTGTTCACGAACTCCGTCACACGGGTGGTGAGGTCAGCCAATCGGGCGTCGGCTTCGGCCTGGGTGAGCGTGCCTTCGGTGACTTCAGCGTTGATCCGTGTCGTTGCGTCAGCAACAATGGCGTCGATCACGTCCTGGGCGGTCTTGCCGTTGGCGACTGCCAGTTCGGCAATCGTCTGACCGCCGTGCAGTGCTGTGCGCACCTCGTCGGCGGTGATGCCGAGCGTGGTCGCGATGGTGTCGAACTTGGGTCCGATACGCCCACCCGGCCCGCGATGACCGCCGCCGCGTCCGCCGTCGGGACGAGCCGCAACGAGCGCTGTGACCACAGCGTCGGCCTGTGCCTGCGTGATGGTGCCGTCATCGACGAGGGGTTTGAGCACTTCCTGCAATCGGGTCGACGGGTCAGGTCGAACCGGATCCGCCGCTGTAGTCGTGACGGCCGTCGTATCGGCAGTCGAGTCATCGACTACTACGGTCGCCGCTGTGCTCGATGCCGCGCCGGCTGAGCCGGACAACTCGAGGATCAGACCTGCGCCTGCGCCTGCGACCAATCCGATCGCCAGGCCCATGCCTGCAAGCTTGTTGTTCATTGTGTGTCTCCAATTCGGTAGGGGTGACAATTGACATCATCGACCTCGCAGGTGAGGTGTCTACCGACGCCGAGTTAAAGGCGGGTGAGAAGTCAGGAGCGCGCGAACGCGTCGATCAGCTTCAGCAACGCTTGCTCGACCACCTCCGACAGTGCCGGGTGGATCCAGATCTGGCCGGTTGCCATTTCATCAACGGTGCTGCCGAGATGCATGCCCTGTACCAGCAACTGCACCAGCATCGACGCCTGATAGCCGATGATGTGCGCACCCAGCAACGTGCGTGTTGCCGGGTCGCCGATCAACTTGCAGAACCCGCTGGTGTCCTCCAGCGCCCACCCGTATGCCGCGCCGGCGTACGGATGGCTGATCACCGAGATCGGCTGGCCGAGTGCTCGCGCCTGCGCCTCGGTCAGGCCGACCACACCAATTTGCGGGCTACTGAACACGGCGTGCGGCGCAGCACGAGTGTCGAGCGGGAGCAGATCGCCGGGATGCAGGAGGTTGCTCTGCAACACCTTGGCCTCGCCGTTGGCCATGTGCTTCAGCTGGTAGCGCCCATTCACGTCACCGAGTGCCCAGACTCCCGGAGCACTGGTTCTGCCGTACTGATCGACGACCACTTCGCCCACAGAGCCGATCTCGACACCGCCCGCACTGGCATCGAGCTGGTCGCCGTTTGGCAGGCGCCCGGCGGCCACCAGCAACGTGTCGCCCTCAACGGTGTGTTCGCCGTCCGTGGTCGTCACGTGTAGCCCGACGCCCTGCGCCGTCATGTAGATCCGTTGCACGGTCGCGCCCAGCAGCAGTTCGAAGCGGTCAGCGGCTAGTTCGGTGAACCGCTCCGAGATATCACGATCCTCGGCACCGAGCAAACGATGACCGCGGTTGATGATCGTGACGCGCGAGCCGAGCGATCGGAACACATGGCTCAACTCGGTTGCGATGAATCCACCACCTAACACCACGAGATGCTTCGGCTGATGGGCGATGCGCATGATCGTGTCGCTGGTGTGAAACGGCACCTCGTCGATGCCGCGAACGGCAGGGATGAACGCTCGTGCGCCTGACGCGATCACAATCTGGTCGCCGATGATCGTCTGACCATTCACGCTCAAGGTGCGTTCGCCGACGAAACGGGCGTCGCCCTCGTACAACGTCACGTTCACCAGGCCGAGGCGATACTGACGACCATCTTCGGCGATCGGGTCGATCCGCCGGAAGACACGCTGCACGATCGCCGGCCAATCGGCTGATTGGAAGGTAGTGGTCACTCCATACTTCGGGGCGTTGTCGTTGGCTGCCGATTCGGCGACATC
>JAYTZE010000133.1:0-4157 GCA_043742385.1 Ilumatobacteraceae bacterium | reverse complement strand
GCAATCTGCACTCGTCCGACTGTCCGGGAGGCCGATTAGGGCAACGAGTGACGCCAGCACAAGAAGCGAGATCTGGGACTTCTTCCCGGACACCTTTTGCTTCCCGAACAGGCCTGTCGTCAACGCAAGCACGATCCCGCCGGCGGCCGCGAGAGCCAAGGTGATACCTCCGTCGCCCTCGATCCCGCGCACGCTGATGCCGAAGATAGAGACCCAAGGGAGGAAAGCAGCCTGGACGCTGTGGCGATCGTCGGTCGATCGACGGCACACGCCCTGATCTCGTTGCTCGCGTTGAACGGGCTGCGAGTCTCAGAAGCGATCGCGGGCGCCGGCGAGTTCGGCGGCAACGAGTATTGCCCCGACTTCGTTGCGGTCGAGGCCGGTCGCGGTCTTCGAGGTTGCGGGCGAACGCTTCGATGTCGCCACGTACGACTGCGAATAGGGCGATGTGGCGGTCGTGGCACCATTGCGCGAACTGGCGCAGGTCCAACGCGTACGCGTCACGAGTGAGGCCGGAGTAGCCGCCCAAGAACCCTGCCAAGGTTCGAAGCTCGATATCGCTGAACACGTCATCGGTGACGGGTTCCAACGCTGTCGTGGTTGTGGTCATAGTTGTGGTCTTCCATGACGGCCAAGGACCGTGTCGTCCGCACCGGACAAGGCGATCCCCAACCGGGGTGAACCCGAAACCGTAAGACCGTCAACGACACCACCTTCACCTGCAAGGCCAGTTGCATAACAGCGCCAGAGCGGGCAATATGCGCTCGTGCATGACACGCCTTCGTCGAGCAAGCTGGCTGCTGCAATTCTGAAGGTCCGATCGCTTCCGGAGTCGTTGGAGTGGTATCAACGGGCGGGGTTCCAGGTACGAGGAGGGACTCCGGATGCAGATGCGACGTGGGCGGAGATCGGCTGCGAAAACTTGGTGCTCCAACTGGTGTCGGGCGAAACCCCGTGGGAAGGCGACCCGGTGTTCACCGGCTGCTTCTACGTGTACACATCGTCCGTGGATCGTGTCTACTCAGAGGTCAAGGACAAGATTGCGGTGGAGTGGGGCATCGAGGAACGTCCTTGGGGTAGTCGTGAGCTGACGCTGACGGATCCGGATGGGTACTTCGTCACCTTCTGTGAGTTGTCAACCCTGGGATTACCAGTATGAGACGCGTCTTGTTGCCAGCCATCTCGATCTACCTACTGGCCGCGCTGATCGGCCGACTTGCCGAAAGTCGCGGCAAGACTGTCTGCGGCTGTGCAGCCAACTGCTGGTGCAAGAAGCCGTTACTCGGCGCGTTTCGATGGGTGTTCCCATTCCGACATCGCAGCCTCACTCCGGGCCAGAAGGCAGCTCTCGATCCGGCCGTGCGACGACAGCACTGACACCTACTCCGACGGGCGCAGGGGCAGCTCGGCGCAGCAGCACTCGGGGTAGTTGTCGCAGGGCGTCACGATGACCCCGCGTTCAACGAGGCGGCCGCAGTCGGCGCAGATGATCTCCATGTGGCTAACAGCGGTTGAATCCGGCACGGAATTGAAGCCTGCGCCACCACGGCCCAGGCGGCGCCTTTCGGGTCATGCGTTCGAGGGTTCGCTTGCGTTTGGCGAGGTCGTCGATGCAGAGGAAGCACACGCCGACCTCTTGGTGCGTCGTCAATCGAAGCAGGCTCGCCCGTACCCTCCGGTCGCCGCAGCACCAACAGCCGGAGTTGGGTGGCTCGACGAAGTCGCCGCCGACAGCAGTTCTATCCATGACCAAAACCTAATCCGCGCCGTTCGCGGAGATGCTTTGCGGAGTCGCCGCTCGGCCAATAACTGCCGATAGGCACTCGCGTTCTGTGTGCGCGCTCATGCTTGCGCCGGGGCGCGGGAGCGAAGGCCCCGGCAGCGTGATCGGGTCGACGATCGTCCTATCTCGTTGCCTCGACCAATCGCTTCCGGGCGACTTCTGACAGCGAGCCAAGGAGGTCGACACCCAACTGCCCAGCCGCGTCCACGCACGCCTGTTCAAAGAGGTGGACACACGCGTTCGCCGCGCTGATCACGGAGCTGAGATCTGACGGGTCACAGTAGGTACTAGCCAATTCACGTGGCAGCTCAAACGGTGGAAAATCGAGCAGACTCACAAGCCCAAAGCCAGGGTACGGCACGTGGCGACTTGCGGCGAACAACTGCAGCGCATGTTTGCGTGCCTCAGCCAGCGCCTCAGCTGCCTCAAACAGCGAGCCTCGTTTCAGGTACTTGGCAGAATTGGAGATCGCCCACCAGCCTAAGAACATCCACTCGCGGGCGAGACCTGGTTCGGGCGATTGCCTCGACGGCGGAACCCAGTCAGCCTCAAGCCGACCGTCCTTGTCGACAACGGCGATGGTGCGGTCCGGCCTTCCTTCGCGCCACTCCGATGGGAGAAACACGAGATCCAGTTGAACGCCGATGGCGTACTCGACGGCCAACCGACACGTTTCGATAGGCCAACCATCCATCCGATGGGCGAGAATCGCGATCGTCGGACCAACCTCAGCTGCCACCGATTCGCCGAAGTCAGCGAGGTGCTCAGCTGTCATAGAACCGGCGTAGCCGATGCCCACGTCCAGATCGGAGTCCTCGTCACCTGCCCCAGCGCCGAGCGAGCACCCCAGTTCGAGCCATCTCAACTGGTCGTTCGCCTCGACGATCCTTCGAAGTGAATTCAGCACCCCTGCGTGGCGAGGCAACCGAGCGTTGAGCCCCGCAACCAGGTCGGACGAATCAGCCATTACGCACGATGATGACACGCAGAGGAGCGCCATATCTGCCGCTCGGCGCTCCCGACCAACCGGCCGGACTCGTCAGGCTCCCGGGAGAACAATGTCAGCGACGAGCTTGAGGCTGCCATCGGTTTGTCGACGGTGGACCACGACGTAGCGAGCTTGCCTGTCGCCGGCCCGAACGATGTTGCCGATGTCGACGACGAGGTCACCACCCTCGAGCGTGCGCTCGGAATCGAACTCGATGGCAGCTGAGCTTTCCCCCGCCGGTTCGAACAGCTCGACAATGGCGCTTCGCCCGTGAACGGTCGCCATACCCGTTGTCAAGAACACGGCGTCATCCGTGTAGCACTGCCCGATTTGGTCGACATCGTGTCGCACAAGCGCCGCGGCGAAGGCTGCGTTGAACGACTCGATCTCCTCGCGCACGTCCATGACTTCCTCCATCACTCAGGGCCGGGTGGGTTGGGTTGGAGCACGGTACCAGTCGCCGCAACCCACAGACGCCCGCCCAGATCTGCCGTCTGGACTGCCCTCGTGGCGTCCCTACGTGTGCCGGCGACCAGGCTGTGCGACGCGGCGCAGACGATGAACAATGTCGTCGAGATCAGGGTTGGACGCGGCGATCCAGATGACAAGCTCATAGACGGCGTCGTTGGAGGCCCGCGAGGCTTCACCCCATTGAGCTCGAGGAACACTGCGGCGGCCAGCCAGCCAAGTCGCTTGTTGCCGTCGACGAGGGCGTGATTGTTGACGATGGATTGCAACAGGGCTGCCGCCTTGGTAACCAGGTCTGGGTAGGCGTCCTGTCCGAACGCCGTAGCTTGCGGTCGCGCCGCTGCGGAGCCAAGAAGGCCGAGGTCACGAATCGGTGGCGGATCGCCGAGCAGCGTGCGAGCGAGGTCGATCAGGTCATCGAGGTCCAAGTACTCAATGGGGTCGCTCATTCGCCGAGGCGTCGGAGGGCGTCGGCGTGTTTGTCCATGATTCGTGCGGCGGCAGTGTTGACGCGGTCGTTGTGTTGGCCTCGGGTGACGAACTCTCGGATGGCTCGGCGTGCGGCTTCCTGCATGGAAATGCCTTCGGCGTCAGCACGTGCGCGGAGTGCCGCTTGTTCGCTGTCGGTGAGGCGGAGTGTCATAGCCATGCCAGCCTGGTATCAGTTCGATACCGCCCCGAACTGTCGCTCGGCGCTAGCCGTTCTGTGCGCGTGATCGCTCTTGCGTCGGCGCGCCGGACCGGGCAATCGGCGCTACCTGTTGACGTCCGAGTGTTTGCAGCCCATCGGAGTGTTTGCAGCCACCCCGGGGTGTACGGAAGCACTCCGATAGACCGCGTCGAGCGTCAGCACGAACGGACCATCGTCACTCGCAACGGTCGGCCAGCGGCTGTGCTCATCAGCCCAGACGACCCCTC
>JAYTZE010000132.1:0-8161 GCA_043742385.1 Ilumatobacteraceae bacterium | reverse complement strand
CGTTGCAGAACACACTGGCGGCTTGTAAGGGTTCGGATCAACCGTCGCCTCGCCCGTCGGATCCCTCGTGTTGGCCGGCGTCGAAGATCTGAAGTCAGCGGTGCAGATGTCGACGCTTCGCCGCGTGAACTGGCAGCCGATCATCGTCGATTCCGGCATCGGCGAAGCGCGACACTGGAATGGAGTCGATGAATGGGTCAACAGTCGTGACCGTGGTGGCCGATGCGGCGACGATCGAATCCAGCAAGTCGGCGAACTCGATGGAACTCCCGAGTGCAGCGGCCGCAAGGCGACGGTGGGTGCGGGTGTGCTTGTTCATTTCCGGCCCTCACGATCTCCTGGACGATGGCGATGCAGCGGGCGTCCGTTCGATGCCCAGCTGGCGCCGATATGTGGCAACCGTCCAACGGCTGATGTTCAATGCCTTTCCCGCAGTGATGTGCGAGCTATCGCGCAACGCGACGAGTTGACGCAGCAGCAATCGACGCCGCGGCGAGACGAACGGCACCAGTTGCGAGCTCAGTAAGACGTCCAACGCATCCTCCGGAGTGCAAGCGAGATGCTGCGCAACCCCGAACAGCCCCGCAGCGTCGAACGCGGCCTTGATGCGCGAACTGTCTCGGGCGATCAAGGATCCTTGGTGGGCGGCGATCTCGATATGTGTTCTCCGGCACGGCGAACACACCGTTGCCGTATTGTCGCGCGCCAGTCTTCCGCCGCACGAGGAACACAAGACGGCGGCGGAGGCAGCCATCAAGCCGCGTCGCCCAACATCGCCAACAGCAGTGGCGTATACGGCTCGAGGCGATGGGCCAGGCGTGCAGGAAGGTCTCGGTCTGCGAAGTCGTTCGCCTCGGACCAACGCGACAGGTCCGTCGCCAGGCCCTGATTCTGCGCAGCGACAATGGTCAACCATTCGGCGAGGCAACGCCCGCGGATACTGCTCAGTTCGCGCCGTTCGACCTGATCCTCAACGGTGAGGGTGTCGTCGGTTGATCCTTGCACGATGTCTGGAACCTCGGCGACCGTCGACGGGTGTCGAGCGTTGAGCAGTGCAGTGGTCCAATCGACGCGTGTCGAACTGGGTGCGACCGCGTCGGCCACACCATGACGTTCGCCATCGGTCAGCGACCGTTGCTGGCACTGCTCGCGACGCGCCAGTTCTCCCTGGTAGCGCCGACGACGCATCCGTTCGCGCCTGCTCAACCAATCGTCGCACCGAGCCGCCTCGATGCGGGCCCGGCTGACCTTGCTCTCCAGGAACGCCGGCCACGCCGCGTAGCGCGTCCAATCGATGCGCAAGCAGGCATCCCACGTCAGGCGCAGTACCTGCGACAGAACCTCGTTGCGATCGGCGTGTGCAGGAAGGCCTGAGTAGAGAGATCCAGCAAACGCCAGCGCCCACGGGTGAATTGTGTTGTAGAGCTCAATGGACAGCTCGCGGTCGGGTTCGCCCGCGGTTCGACGTCGTGCCAGCGGTTCCAATACGTCGGCCGTGAACGTGGGGTGCCGCGGCGACGGTCTCGGGCCAGTGGTTCGGCGCTCGAACCTGGGTCTGCTTCTCTGAGCTGTGGCCGTACCGTTGCCGCCTGCGGCGTCAGCCGATTGATCACCTGGACAGAGCACGTGCACCCATTTCGTAGTGTCTCACTTCAGTCCATCAAACCGCCGTAGCTTTCAACGAACAGTGCCCTTGTACCCGGAGCCGGGTTATCGGAGACCTTTTGGAGACAGATTCCTCCGGTATTCAATGAGTCCACACCCACCGTGGTGAGGTCGCGCCGCTTGTGGTCAGGCCGAAAGCCCCTGGTGATCAGACCAGTTGAGTCATACCGTGCCCGTATGACGACAACCAGCAGGGTGACCGAAGAACTGTCGGTCTCACGCTCCAAGAGCAGCGCGCGACAGGTCGTGGACGGCAACGAGGCGGCGGCGCGCATTGCTCACCTGGCCTCCGAAGTGATCGCGATCTATCCGATCACGCCGGCTTCGCCGATGGGCGAGTTCGCCGACGACTGGAGCTCGAAAGGGCGCATGAATCTGTGGGGGGCCGTTCCCGAGGTCATCGAGATGCAGAGCGAGGCGGGCGCCGCCGGCACGTTGCACGGAGCGATCACCAGAGGTGCGCTCGGTACCACCTTCACCGCCAGCCAGGGGCTGCTGCTGATGCTGCCGAACATGTTCAAGATCGCAGGGGAACTGACCCCGACCGTCATCCACGTTGCGGCGCGAACGATCGCGACGCACGCCCTCAGCATCTTCGGTGATCACAGCGATGTCATGGCTGCGCGCACAACGGGCTTCGCGATGCTGTGCGCAAGCAGTGTGCAGGAAACCGCCGACTTCGCCGCGGTGGCGCACGCCACAACGCTCGACACGAGAATCCCGTTCCTCCATTTCTTCGACGGCTTCCGTACCAGCCACGAGGTCGGCACCATCGAGATTCCCACCGCCGACGATCTCGCGGCGATGATCGATCCCGCGGCCGTTGCGGCGCACCGCGCCCGGGGACTCGACCCCGACCGCCCGATGCTGCGTGGCAGCGCACAGAACCCCGATGTGTTCTTCCAGGCCCGCGAGGCCTGCAACTCCTTCTACGACAAGGTGCCGGGAGCCGTGCAGTCGTCGATGGACCAACTCGCAACGCTCACTGGCCGGCAGTATCACCTCGTCGACTACCACGGAGCGCCCGACGCCGATCGGGTGATCGTGTTGATGGGGTCTGGCGCAGGCGCGGTGAAGGAGACCGTGGATGAGCTGTGCCGAATGGATGAGCGGGTTGGCGTAGCCGTCGTGCGGCTCTTCCGCCCGTTCCCCACCGAGGCATTGTTGGCCGCGCTGCCGCCCAGCACGCGCACCGTCGTCGTGCTCGACCGCACGAAGGAACCTGGCGCACCGTTCGAGCCATTGCACCTCGACGTGTTGTCGGCCCTGTGGCACAGCCCGACCGAGTCGTGGGCCGACAGCCAACGACCGCGCGTGATCGGCGGCCGCTATGGGCTCAGCAGCAAGGAGTTCACGCCGGCGATGGTCAAGGCGGTGTTCGACGAGGCCGCGCTGGATGAGCCTCGCAACGGGTTCACGATCGGCATCATCGACGACGTCACTCACACCAGCCTCAGCTACGACCCGTCGTTCACCACCGATCACGCTCGTGTTCGCGCCGTCTTCTACGGACTGGGCGCGGACGGCACCGTCGGCGCGAACAAGAACACGACCAAGATCGTCGGCAAGAACACCGACCTCGTCGTGCAGGCGTACTTCGTCTACGACTCGAAGAAGTCGGGCTCGATGACGATCAGCCACCTTCGCTTCGACCCCGAGCCGATCAGTAGCACGTACCTGATCGACCGGGCAACGTTCGTGGGCGTGCACCAGTGGAGCTTCCTGGAGAGGATCGACGTACTCAGCGTCGCCGCGCCAGGGGCGACGGTACTGATCAATAGTCCACATCCCGCCGACCAGATCTGGGATCGCCTGCCGGTCGAGGTGCAGGAGGTCGTGATCGAGCGAGGCCTTCGTCTGCACGCGATCGATGCGGCAGCTGTCGCCGAGGCGGCCGGCCTCGCAGGCCGGGTGAACACCGTGATGCAGACGTGCTTCTTCGCTCTGGCCGATGTGCTGCCCACCGAGGAGGCGATCGCCAGACTCAAGGAGGCAATCACATCCAGCTACGGCAAGCGGGGCGATGTGGTAGTGCAGCGCAACATCGGCGCCGTCGATCACGCACTCGCCCATCTCTTCGAGGTGCCGATCGGCTCGACCGTGACGGCGGCGAAGCATCGGCGTCCCACGGTCGCGGGTGAGGTGACCGACTTCGTCAAGCGGGTCACGGCGCGCATGCTCGCCGGCGAGGGCGACCTCCTGCCCGTCAGCGCAATGCCTCCCGACGGGACGTTCCCCACGGGCACATCGAACGTGGAGAAGCGAACTGTCGCCATCGAGATTCCCATCTGGGAAGCGGATCTGTGCATCGACTGCGGCAAGTGCGCGATTGTCTGCCCGCACGCCGCCATTCGGATGAAGGTCTATGAGCCCGGCGAGCTTGCCGCGGCGGGTGCCGACGTGTTGAAGACCAAGTCGTTCCGCAGCCGTGATGTGCCCGGCATGTCGTTGACCGTGCAAGTCGCGCCCGACGACTGCACCGGTTGCGGCCTGTGCGTGATCGCCTGCCCAGCCCACGACAAGACTGAAGTCAAGCGCAAGAGCATCAACCTGCGTCCGATCGACGAGCATCTCGACACCGAACGCGTCGCCTGGGATGCATTCTTCCGACTGCACGAGGCCGACCCTGCCCAATGGGACCCGGCGTCGGTCAAGACCAGCCAGTTGCGCCAACCGCTGTTCGAGTTCAGTGGGGCGTGCGCCGGCTGTGGTGAGACGCCGTACCTCAAGTTGCTCACCCAACTGTTCGGCGATCACCTCCTCATTGCCAACGCCACCGGCTGCAGCAGCATCTATGGCGGGAACCTTCCGACGACCCCGTACTGCACCAACGACGAAGGCCGGGGCCCGGCGTGGAGCAACAGCCTGTTCGAAGACAATGCCGAGTTCGGTCTCGGCATCAGGCTCGGGCTCGAAGCGCAGCAGCACGCCGCGCTCGGCCTGCTCGGCAAGTTGTCCTCCGGTGAAGCGCCGCTCGTCGATCCTGGCCTGGCGGCTGCGGTTATCGCCGGAGTCGACGATCTCGGTGAGTTGCCGATCCGAGAGCAACGGGCACGCGTTGATCAATTGCGCACCGCGCTGACGGCGGTTGATCACATCGATGCTGTGCACCTGCTGGAGCTGATCGGCACGCTGGTGCGCAAGACCGTGTGGATCGTTGGTGGCGACGGGTGGGCATACGACATCGGCGCTGGTGGTCTCGATCACGTGCTCGGCAGCGGCCGCAACGTGAACGTGCTCGTGCTCGACACCGAGGTGTATTCGAACACCGGAGGCCAGGCGTCGAAGGCGACACCGAGGGGCGCGGTCGCAAAGTTCGCCGCCGGCGGCAAGGGAATTGCCAAGAAGGACCTCGGACTCGAAGCCATGTCGTACGGCGACGTCTACGTCGCCCACGTTGCCATGGGTGCCAGCGACATCCAGACCGTCAAGGCTCTGCTCGAAGCAGAGGCATGGCCGGGCGTGTCGTTGGTGATCGCCTACAGCACCTGCATCGCGCATGGGTTCGACATGAGCGAGTCGATGACGCATCAGAAGGCCGCGGTACAGAGCGGCCACTGGCCGCTGTATCGCTACCAGCCTGGCGAGGGCGAGGCGACGCAACCGTTCCAACTCGACAGCGCGGCGCCATCGATGCCGTATGCCGACTTCGCCGGCAGCGAGGCACGGTTCTCGATGCTGAAGCGCAGCGATCCGGATCGCGCTGCACAACTGCTCGCGCTCGCCCAATCCGACGTCACGGCGAGGTGGCATCACTACGAACAGTTGGCAGGCGTCGAGCGGACCGCCCCGGTCCACGTGGCGCCTCACACCATCGCCGCGACGGAGGACGAGTGATGAGCACCGACACGAGCACCCCTGTCCCTACGCACACGGTCGATCTGTCGACCACCTACCTCGGATTGCGACTGCGCAGTCCGATCGTGGCATCCGCGAGTCCGATGACCGGCGATCCCCGTCGCTGGGAGGATCTCGAACTCGCCGGCGCCGGTGCCATTGTGTTGCCATCGCTGTTCGAGGAGCAGATCGAGCGCGAGTCGTTCGCGATCGACGCGACGCTCGATCTCGGCACCGATGCATTTGCCGAGTCGCTGAGCTACCTTCCCGAGCTCGACGACTACGACGTCGGTCCGGCTCGCCATCTCGCCCTCGTCGAGCAGGCCCGTGAGCGGCTGTCGATCCCAGTGATTGCCAGTCTGAACGGGACGACTCCGGGAGGATGGGTGCAGTACGCCCGTCATCTCGAGAGCGCCGGCGCCCAGGCGATCGAGCTGAACGTCTACGACGTCATCGTCGATCCCAGTCAAAGCGCGGCGGACGTCGAACGCCGATACCTCGAACTGGTGGAGGAGGTGCGCGCCGAGGTGAAGGTTCCGCTGGCCATCAAGCTCGGACCGTGGTTCACCTCGCTCGGCCACTTCGCTCTCGCCCTCCAATCAGTAGGCGCTGACGGCCTCGTGCTGTTCAACCGGCTGTACCAGCCAGACATCGACCTCGACACGCTCGATGTCACACCACGGCTGCAGCTCTCGACATCTGCCGAGTCGCGACTGCCCCTGCACTGGATCGGGATCCTGCGCGGCTTCACGTCGTGCTCGCTCGCTGCCAGCACCGGTGTGCACGACGGTGCCGATGCAATGAAGCTGCTGCTCGCCGGCGCCGACGTGGCGATGACTGCGAGTGCGTTACTGCAGCATGGGCCGCAGCGAATCGCCGAGATCCTGGCGTGGATGAGTGACTGGATGACGGAACGCGAGTACGAGAGCGTCGACCAGTTGCGGGGTAGCGTCAGCCAGCACAGCGTCCCCGACCCCGCTGTCTACGAGCGGGCCAACTACTACCAGGTGCTGCACAGCTGGCAGTACTAGCCAGGCTGCGGTGTCAGCACGACCTTCATTGCCGTGTCTGCGCCCAACGCAGTCTGCATTGCAGTCTCAACCTGCTCGAGCGGGAACGTGTGGGTGACGGCACGGTGAAATGGCACCCGCTCGTGATGCGCGGCCAGCATCGCCAACGTCGAGTCATAGACCCGCGCGTCCTCACCGGCGACCCCGACGATCGTGAGGTTCCGACCGAGGATCGTGGCCGGGTTGATCGGCACGGTACCGAGATCGACGAAGGCACCGACCTCGATCAGGGTTCCGCCGTCTCGGAGCAACGACAATGATGGGCCAAAGCTGGCCGGATGGCCCGTGGCATCGACCACGACATCGACGCCGCGGCCGGCCGTGAGGTCGCGAACGAATGCGGTGGCGGCAGGATCGGCGCTGCTGGCCACCAGCGTGTCGGTTGCGCCAAGGTCGACGCCGAGTGCGACGCGGGGACCGAACGGATCCATGGCGATGACCCGTGAGGCACCCATCAGGCTGGCCTTGGCCACGTGGACAATGCCGACAGGTCCGATGCCGACGACCGCCACGGTGTCGCCAGGGCGAAATCCGCCAGGGCGAGGCATCTTCGCAGCGAGGTCGAGGCTATGGGTCACCGCAAACAGTTCGGTGAGTACGGCGACGTTCGTGGGCAGGGCGTCGGGCACCAGGAATATCGGGGTGCGCGGGCGCAGGTAGAGGTACTCCGCCCACCCGCCGAACAGGTATGGCGCGTCGGCACAGGTCAGCGAGTTGCCGTAGTTTTCGAGCCGCCGGCAGAAGTAGTACGGGTAGTCGCCGAGACAGAACTCGCACTCACCGCACGCCCGATTGGGCGCCGGCACGACGCGGTCGCCGAGCTGCAGCGGTGATCCATCGAACGCTGTGGCGCCGCCGTCGCCGATCGCCGTGACGATGCCGACGTTCTCGTGTCCCTGGATGATCGGAAAGGGTGTCGATGAGGCGTGATCGGTGCCGGCATATTGCTGCGTCTCGCCGCGAAACGTGTGCTTGTCGGTGCCACAGATTCCCGACGCGAGCATCTCGAGCAGCACGGCTCCGGGCTCGAGCTGCTCGGGGTAGGGGAAGCGCCGGAGCTCGAGATGCCCCGGCGCGACGAGTGTTGCAGCAAGCACGTCGGCGTTCATCGCCGGATCGTAGGCGGCGCGCCGAGTTCGTCACGAGTGAGCGCGACCACGACATGATGTCTGCGTGGATGTGCCAGCGGACGTGCCAGCGGAGGTAACGGCGGCGCTCGCCGAGCACGGCATGCTGCTGCAATCCGCCCGTGGACCGCTGCCCAATGTTGCCGAACTCGTCGCCGGCGAACCAATCAAGGGCAGCTGGTGGGGACACGGCAAAGGCCATACCATCTTCAACATCCTTGCCGTGCTCGATGACTCGCCCGACATCGTTCGCATGCGGCTCGTCAACGGCAAAGTGACGCTCGTGCATCGCCGACTGTGGCCGGCACTCGTGAGGGTCGCCGATCGCTTCTCCGCCAAACAACTCGCCGTGCTTCACGAGGAGCACACCGAGTCGGGCGCCCATCGGGTTCACGAGGAACCATTTCCCGACTGGGTGCCGGCCGACGTGGTGCTGGCCGCCGAAGGGCTGTCGGAGTGCGA
>JAYTZE010000131.1:0-2028 GCA_043742385.1 Ilumatobacteraceae bacterium | reverse complement strand
ACGACGAGAGCAACTTCTTGGTTCGACTCCCGAACGGCACGATCCGTTTCAACGGCGGCGAGCACGTGAACTGGAACGGCGTCGACCAGGCAGTCCTGGGCGGTCCGAACGTCAACGACCGGATCATCTCGAGTGAAGGTGACGACACGTTGCGCGGCAACGGCGGCAACGACATCCTCGAGGGCGGCTCCGGTAACGACAACCCGATCGGAGGCATGGGTGACGACATCCTCACCGACATCTTCGGCGACGACGTCATGAAGGGTGGCCCGGGTAACGACGCCATCTTCGGTGGTCCGGGCCTCGACCTGCTGCAAGGCAACGCCGACGCCGACTACATCATCGCCGGCAACGACACCTCCGAGGTTTTCGGCGGCCCTGGTGACGACGTGATCTACACCGGTGACGGTGGTCTGGAGTCGTTCGCTGGTGCGGGCGACGACTGGATCGAAGGCGGCCCCCAGCTCGACCTCCTGGTCGGCGACGAGAACAACCAGTTCCAGAACGACCCGAACCAAGGTCACGACGTGATCATCGGTGGTAAGGGCGACGACGACTACGACTCCGAGGGTGGCGACGACGTCATGGTCGGCGATGTCCTCGGAACGGAGCGTTTCGAAGGCATGCTCGGCTGGGACGCCGCCACATATCGTGGTGATCCTCTCCCGGTCGACGCCGACATGAACATCAACGTCGTCCTAGCACCGAACCTCAACGAGCTTCGTGACCGTTTCGACCTGACCGAAGGTTTGTCGGGTTGGAACCTCAACGACGTACTGCGAGGTACCGACAGAGTGGCCACTCAACTGGTCGGCCACGAACTCAATGCTGCCGGTATCGCCCGGCTCGACGGCATCGCCGCACTGCTTCCCGTTGGTGAAACGTCGTTCAACGGCGGCGACATCATCATGGGCGGCGCCGGCACTGACGTGATCGAAGGACGCGGCGGTGACGACATCCTCGATGGCGACCGCTGGCTCAACGCGCAACTACAGGCGCCGAACCACGCCACGCCCGCCCCCGGCGACTTCAAGCTTGTCAACAACATGAAGTCGCTTCAGAACGACGTGCGCAATGGCCTGACCAACCCGGCCAGCATCGATATCGTCCGCAGCATCGTCACACCGACGGTGCCAGCGGAAGACTGCGGTTCATTAGCACCAGGTGGTCCGGTCAACTGCGACACGGCCGTGTTCTCGGGTCTGCTGGCGAACTACGCGATCACGCCGAACGGCGATGGCAGTGTGACCGTCACTGACAATGTTGGTACCGACGGTGTCGACACGCTGTGGAACATCGAGCAGGCATTGTTCTGCGACGATGACCCAGCGACCGACCTCGACCGAGCCATCTGTGATCTTCCCTCGGCCTCCGTGTCGCTCACCGATTTCCCCAGTGTGGGTTTGTCGGTGCCGTCACTCACGTTTGCTGCTCGGGCGATCGGTGCTGTTGCTGTGACGCAGCAGATCACGGTGACGAACACCGGCGACGCCAACTTGATCGTCTCCGGTTTCTCGATCACCGGGGTCGATGCGGCCTCGTTCGGGGCAACCGAGGACTGCGCCACACTGACACCAGCGGCGACCTGCACCTTCACGGTGTCGT
Source organism: Ilumatobacteraceae bacterium (assembly GCA_043742385.1). Taxonomy (GTDB): domain Bacteria; phylum Actinomycetota; class Acidimicrobiia; order Acidimicrobiales; family Ilumatobacteraceae; genus JAENVT01. Next base: position 423 of record JAYTZE010000131.1, on the reverse strand, counting down.
TCGATCCGGCTGTTGCTGGTGCGCTGGTCGCAGACCTGAACATCTTCAGCAACGCTGGCACTGTGGTGGTGCCGTTGTCGGGTACTGGTGTGGTCAACACCCCGGTAGCGGGTGTGCCGACGATCAGTGATACGACTCCGACGGAAGGGACCGCGATCTCGGCCTCGACAGTCGGGATTGCTGACGTCGATGGTGTGCCGGGAGTGCTCAGCTTCCAGTGGCGTCAAAGCCTCACCCCAGGTGGGGCGGTCAACACCATCATCGCTGGCGCAACCGGACCGAGCTTCACCCCAACCCAGCTGCAAGCCAACCGTCGCTTGACGGTCGCTGTCAGCTTCGTTGACAACGCAGGCAGCTTGGAGACCGCCGTCTCGGCGATCACCATCGTGGTCGGCGACCTGTTCATCGGTGGAGCAGGCGTCG
>JAYTZE010000130.1:0-4166 GCA_043742385.1 Ilumatobacteraceae bacterium | reverse complement strand
CGTTGGTGGTGCGCGACCGAGCCGGACGTTTCGTGCATCTGCGTTTCTCGAACCAGTTGATGCAACCGCTGGCCTTCGACGACACCGAGCTCGCCGAGTGGTACCGCGCCTACTGCTTGCTCGGCGCGGCGATCGCCGACCCCGCCAACCACGTGTCATTTCGGCTCTCGGCCGGCGACACACTGTTCGTCAACGGCTATCGCATTTTGCACGCCCGCACCGCGTACCAGCCAGATGGCCGGCGTCACCTGCAGGACGTGTACTTCGAGTTCGACGATGTGTTCGGCCATCTGGCAAGAATGAGCGGCGAAGCCACCAACGCCATGGTCACCTCACCCTCCTAACCCATACGAGTGTTTGCGGCCCGCTGCGCCTATCGGAGTGTTTCGCGCCACCCCGGGCGGGACGGAGACACTCGGTTGAGCCTCCGTGGGCCTGAGACACTCGTATGGGTTAGGCCCAATCGAGGATGACCTTGCCGCATTCGCCGCCTTCGACGATCGCGAACGCTTCTTCGAATCGATCCGCCGGCAGCTCGTGGGTGATGATGCCGCCGACGTCGAGTCCACTCTGCAGCATCGCGGCCATCTTGTACCACGTCTCGAAGATTCGGCGGCCGTAGATCCCTTGGATCTCGAGGCCCTTGAAGATGACGTCGTTGATATCGAGGGTCATCGGACCCGCGGGGATGCCCAGTACGGCGATCCGTCCGCCGTGATTCATGGCATCGAGCATCTGGTTGAACGCGGCCTCGGCTCCCGACATCTCCAGGCCGACGTCGAACCCTTCTGTCATCCCGAGCTCGACCATCACCGGCGCGAGCTGCTCGGTGCGCACGTCGACAACTCGGCTGGCGCCTTGTTTGGCGGCCATGTCGAGCCGGAACCGGTTGACGTCGGTGACGACCACATTGCGGGCACCGATGTGGCGCACGATTGCCGTAGCCAGGATGCCGATCGGGCCGGCACCGGTGATCAGCACGTCTTCGCCGACGACGTCGAATCGCAGCGATGTGTGCGTGGCGTTACCCAACGGATCGAGCACGGCTGCCACGTTGTCGTTGATGTGGGCAGGCACGACGAACACGTTCTCGGAGGGGATCACCACGAATTCGGCGAAGGCCCCCGGTCGGGTGACGCCGACACCTGTGTGGTTGTGGCAGAACTCGCGACGGCCGCCCTTGCAGTTTCGACAGTGACCACACGTGACGTGGCCTTCGCCGGCAACTCGCTGGCCGACCTCGAGCCCGACCACGTCGGAGCCCAGTTGCTCGATCTCACCCATGAACTCGTGGCCGACGACCATTGGCACCGGAATGGTCGATTGCGCCCAGGCATCCCAATGATGAATGTGCAGATCGGTGCCGCAGATCGACGTCTTGCGAACACGGATCAGCACATCACGATCCCCGGGTGTCGGTTTGGCAACCTCCTCCAGCCACAGACCAGGTTCGCGCCGCGCCTTGACGAGTGCTTTCACGTTGGGACCAGGCCCATGTCCCGGCCGACGAGCCGGAACGCCTCGATCGCCCGGTCGATGTCGGCGTCGGTGTGTGCGGCGGACATCTGGGTGCGGATACGAGCCTTGCCCTGCGGCACGACGGGGAACGAGAACGCGATCACATAGACCCCTTCGTGGAGCAGGCGCTCGGCCATCTCCGACGCGACCCGGGCATCGCCGAGCATGACGGGGATGATCGGATGCCCGGCTCCGGCGAGGGTGAAACCCGCCTGCTCCATGCCGGCGCGGAAGTGGATCGCGTTGTGCTGCAACGTGAGTCGCAACTGATCGCTTGATTCCAGCAGGTCGATGACACGAATGGTCGCCGACGCAATGACAGGCGCCAGGCTGTTGGAGAACAGGTACGGACGCGAGCGCTGCCGCAACCAGTCGATAATCTCGCGGCGCCCTGCGGCGTAGCCCCCAGAGGCGCCCCCTAACGCCTTGCCCAACGTGCCCGTGATGATGTCGACACGATCCATGACATTGGTGAACTCATGGGTACCTCGGCCGTGCTGACCGACCAGCCCGACGGCATGCGAATCGTCGACCATCACCATCGCGTCATACCGCTCGGCGAGGTCGCAGATGGCCGCCAGATTGGCGAGCACACCATCCATCGAGAACACACCGTCGGTGGCGATTAGGCGGTACCGAGCAGTGCTGGCCTCTCGTAGGCGCTGCTCCAATTGATCCATGTCGCTGTTGTCGTAACGCAGCCGCTGGGCGCGGCACAGGCGGATACCGTCGATGATCGACGCGTGATTGAGTGCGTCGGAGATGACAGCGTCCTGCTCGTCGAGAATCGTCTCGAACAGGCCACCGTTGGCGTCGAAGCACGACGAGTACAAGACGGTGTCGTCGGTGCCGAGGAACGACGACAGCCGTGCCTCCAATTCCTTGTGCACGGTCTGGGTGCCACAGATGAAGCGCACCGACGCCATGCCATAGCCGTACCGGTCGAGCGCTTGGTGTGCAGCCGCGACGATGTCGGGGTGATCGGCCAGGCCGAGGTAGTTGTTGGCGCACAGGTTGAGCACAGTGGTGCCGTCGGTCAGACGGATGTGCGCCGATTGCGCAGAGTCGATCACCCGCTCGGCCTTGAACAATCCCTCGACACGCAGTGCGTCGCACCGTAACGCGAGGTCGTCGAGCAGAGGGTTACGCATGTTCGCGTCGCAGCACGGGCAATACCTCAGTCGCGATCCGTTCGAACGCCGGCAGCTGCGCCTCGACGGGCGGGTAGTACAACGAGACCTCGGTGATGCCGAGCTCGGTGACGTGACGCACCATCTCGACGAACACATCGTTCGACTCGTAATAGCTGATTGCGCCGCCGCTGGCTCGAGCCTTCGGGTCGAACATCGTGTACGACCGGCGCAGCGATGCCGGGTCGCGGCCGACCTCGATGCACAGCTCGTCCATGGTCATGCAGCGGTCGGCCAACTCGGCCAGTTGCTCGTCGACGTCGGCGGCGAAGCTCAAGCTGTTCCAGATGTCGGCATGGGTGGCGGCATGGCGCATCATTTGCGGCCCGAGCGCAGCGACCATCAGCGGCAACCGCGGCCGCTGCACCGAAGTTGGGTTCATCACGGCGCCGTTGGCTTGGTAGTAGGTGCCGTGGTACATCGTGACGCTCTCGGCCAGCAGGTGGTCGAGCAACTCGACGTACTCGGCGAAGCGCGCTACCCGTTCACCGGTGCTCCAATTGGGCACGCCGATCATGTCGTACGACGGATCGATGGTCAAACCAGTGCCGATACCCAGTTCGAGCCGTCCACCCGAGATCTGGTCGACCGTGACGGCTTGATGAGCCAGCAACGCTGGATTGCGCAGCGGCATCTGCGTGACGCACGTCGTCAACCTGATGGTCGATGTGCGGGCTGCGATCGCAGCGAGACCCGTCCACGCCTCGTGCCACGGGCCTGTGGGATTGCTCCAGTCGCAAAAGTGATCCGGTACGGCGGCCACATCGAACCCGAGTGCTTCGAGACGCAAGAAGCGGTCGAGATACTCAGACCACGGCACATTCGGGATCACGAGCACCTGGAACCGCAAGTCATGGCTCATGCGCGGATGCTACTGCGTCGCGCCAGCTCGTCATCTTGGCGTCATCTTGGATCATGTAGCGTGCTTGGACCGATGGCCGACCTGCGAACGCTCCCTCTTCTGTGGGACGAGCTCATCGACGCCCATGGCGATCCTCGTCCGGCAGCGGCGGCGTTGGTCGAACGTTTGCGATCGTTGGACATCGAGGAACTGCAGCAACGCCAAGGCCTTGCCGAGGTCGACATTTTGGCGCTCGGCATCACCTTCACCGTGTATCACGACGGGCAAGGCACCGACCGGGCCTGGCCGATGGACATCGTGCCGCGAGTGATTGGGGCGTCGGAGTGGGCACAGATCGAGCGAGGGCTGAAGCAGCGCTTGACCGCACTCAACCGCTTCATCGACGACGTCTATCACGATCGACGCATCGTCGCCGATGGCGTGTTTCCCGACGAGTTGCTGCAGGACTCTGTCAATCTGCGGTCCGAGTGCGCCGGCATGTCGCCCAAGTTCGGTGTGTGGGCACACATCTGCGGCAGCGATCTGGTGCGCGATGCCGACGGCGTCGTGTATGTGCTGGAAGACAACCTCCGGGTGCCGTCGGGGGCCAGCTACCT
>JAYTZE010000129.1:0-4174 GCA_043742385.1 Ilumatobacteraceae bacterium | reverse complement strand
ACATCGCCGCTCGCGGCATACACGTCGACGACATTGCACTCGTCATCCACGTCGATCCCCCGGCCGAGCACAAGGCATTCCTGCACCGCTCGGGCCGTACCGCTCGCGCCGGCGCCGAAGGCATCGTCGCCACGGTGATGACCCCCGACCAGGCCGGCGACGTTCGATCGCTTGCTCGTGCAGCGGGCATCACGCCGACGGTGACCAAGGTCGATCCGACGCACCCACTACTCACCGAGCTCACAGGTCCGGTCGCGCCAAAGGTGGCCCCGCGTGCTCAGCGCCCCGAAGACGCCGCTGTACGCCAGCGCCCAGGCCAGCCTGGACGACGTCGTGGCCAAGCTGCAGGTCAGCGCAGCGGCACGCCACGCAACGGCGGTCGGCCCGGCGCAGCGCCGACCCATTCGCGCTCCGGCGCGCCCGGTCCCCGCGGTTCAGCTGGACGCAATTCCGGCGGACGTCGCTCGACCCCCACGGGCCGCTAGTCGGCTTGTGGAGTGTCTCCGGCCCACCCGGAGTAGCGCCAAACACTCCACAGCCATCACGCCGAGTGATGAATCATCCACCAACCAAAAGGTTCTTGAAGGTGACTCGCGGCCGCTCACAACCTCAAACTCCTTCCGAGCGAGGTCCCACCATCACACGCAGTGAGTTCGCCGCCAGTGGCTCGACGAACTCCCTGCCAAGCATCGTCAGTCGGACCCGAACAGCCAGTAGAGGGCGCTGACGCCCCGGCAGCCCGGGGCGTCAACAGCCGAAATGAGTCGGGGAGGAGCTGTGCCCCTCCCCGTCAGGCGTCGTCGCCGAAGGAGATGCCGACGTCGCGCGCGGTCATGACCGTGTCGCAGTCGAGAGGGACGGTTCGCATCGAACCGATGGCATCGACGAGGGGCACGTAGTCGACGCGCGGTTCGTTGAGGGCGACCATCACGCCGTCGAAACCCTCCTCCAGGGCGCGCACGGCAGCGGCGCCGAAGCGCGTGCCCAGCAGGCGGTCCTGCGCTGTCGGAGTGCCGCCGCGCAGCAGGTGCCCCAGCACAACCGTCCGCGCCTCTTTGCCGGTCAGCGCGGTCAGTTGCCGGGCCACCAGGTCGCCGATACCACCCAACCGTTCGGCCTGATCGACCGCATGGCCCACCACCGAGCGATGGCCGTCTTTGGGCATCGCTCCTTCGGCGACCACCACGATGGCAAAGTTGGCGCCGCGTGCTTCACGTCGTTTGATCATGGCCGCCACCGGCTCGAGACGGTACGGAATCTCGGGGATCAAGATTGCGTGTGCGCCAGCGGCCACCCCGGAGTTCAGCGCGATCCAACCTGCATAACGGCCCATCACCTCCACGACGAACACCCTGCTGTGCGACGTCGCGGTCGTGAAGACGCGGTCGATCGACTCGGTGGCAACGTGCACCGCAGTGTCGAAGCCGAAACTGACCGTGGTCTTGTCGAGGTCGTTGTCGATGGTCTTGGGCACGCCGATGACGCGCAGACCTGCCTCGAACAGACGCTGACCGATCGCCAGTGAACCATCGCCACCGATGGTGATGAGTGCGTCGATACCGGCCTGTCGAAACAGCGACACCAGATGATCAGTGCGGTCCTCGTAGACGAACGTGCCATCGGGTTGTTCGACAGGGAAATGGCACGGGTTGCCGCGGTTGGTGCTGCCCAACACCGTGCCGCCGAGGTAACCGATGCCGCGCACCATGTGCCGCTCGAGCGGGAAGGCGCCGCTGCCTTCGATGTACTGGTCGGGAAACATGAGGCCGTTGAAGCCGTCGCGAATACCGATGACCTCCCAGCCTCGGCGAGTCGCGCACAAGGTTGCGGAGCGGATGACGGCGTTCAGGCCGGGGGCGTCGCCGCCACCGGTGCTTATGGCGACTCGCATAGTTTTCTGTCTAGCACTGTCGCCGAGGCGACCGTGACCTCGATCCTGCCGCTGGCGCGCAAGTTGAACTCGGCATCAGCGATCACCCATGGAGCGCCGCCGCCGTTGACGCCACGGATCGCGTTCGTCGCACCGGTATACGGCGCCGAGACGCCGACCATGACGGCGCCTCGCAGCACTGTTTGATCCTTCTGGCCTGCAAGCGAGACACCGGCCGTACCGACGATGATCGCGGCAGCGACGAGCGCAACGCCGGCGACTGTATGAACACGTGAACTCACGTCTCCCCTTTGCGTGGCGCGCGGACGGGCGCGCCTTCAGATCCACGGTAAGCCCGCCTATCGGTCGGGCAATTGCGCCGTTGGCCTAGGTCGCGGAGGGGGCCTCGTCGCCCGTCGTCTCACCGTGGGCAGAGTTCCCCGGTGCCTCGGCATCACTGCGATCGTCTCGCAGGCCTTGTAGAACGTCCGAGTCCTGTTGAGTTGCCATCGGTCCAAATCCCAAGACTGCCGTTCCTCGAGCGCCGCATGCCGGACACGTGATGGCGACAACGGCGAGCATGTCGGCGGGATCAGAGGCGCCTTCCAAACGGCGTAGCGAACTCATCGACACTGCTTGGGCGGGCGAGACGACGCGGCACTCGACGCATTCGAGTGCGGCATCGTCGGTCACGACAAACGACGAGGAGAACCCGCCGATCGCGTAGCCCTCCAATACCTCGATGATCGTCGACTCATCGCTGGCACTGTCGTCGAGATGACCGAGAGCGGTCGATGCAGAGTTGTTGGTCATACCGCGGTGTACCCAGATCGGTCGCGGCCGAACCATCCAGCGAGCGAACTCGGACGTACGATCGTGGTGTGGCCACTGCGATCCCGTCCTCGACGCCCAACCCCGACGCGATGAAATTCACGCTGGATACGAAACTCGAGGCGATGTTCAACGCCACGAGCACCGACGACGCAGCGACCAGTCCGTTTGCGGCCCAGGTTTTCGCGGCTGGCGGAGTCGCGTCGGTCTTCGGCGTCAACGACTTCGTGACCGTCACCCGGCAGGCCGGAGCCGACTGGGAGCCGATCATCGCCGCGGTGCATGCGGCAGCGATGACCCACCTGTAGCGCGCTGATTGCCCCGTCGGGGATCGAATTCCCGCCGCGGAGGGGTACTACGGCTCTGTCGGCCGGAACCCACCGGCAGGATGATGCAACCCGTGAGTTCTCTCGCGCAGCGCGACTCCGATGGACCGATCCGCGAGTTCGCATCGCACCTGAATGCCTCGGACGCGCTGATGTGGACCATCGAGAAGGACCCGTGTCTGCGCAGCACGATCGTCGCTGTCTCACTGCTCGACCGCGGTCCCGATTGGCTCCGGCTGAGCTCGCGAATGGCCGGCGCATGCGAGGTTATTCCCCGCCTCCGCCAGCGCGTCGTGGCCGCGCCACTTCGCCTCGGACCGCCACGATGGCAGGTCGACGAGTACTTCGACATCAACTACCACCTTCGGCGCACCGTGGCACCCGAGCAGGGGGACCTTCGCGCGGTTCTGGACATCGCTGGCCTGATGGCGATGAGCGCCTTCGACAAGGACCGGCCGCTGTGGGAGTTCACGCTCGTCGAGGGGTTGGAGGATGGCCGGGCGGCATTCATCCAGAAAGTGCACCACTCCGTCACCGATGGCGTAGGCGGAGTGAAACTCGCCAGGCTGTTGCTCGACGAGAAGCGCAATCCGGCCGGACACAAGACCGCGACGCATGCCGCCAATCCACCACACACGAGTGGGTTGGCGTCAGTCGTCGAGACGCTGACCGCCGACGTTCGTGCGGCCACCATGGCCTCACTCCGCAGCGCACAAGCGATGCCGGGATTCGCAGCCAGGGCGATGACGAACCCCACCGGACCGTTGACGACGGTGACTCATGAACTGAGCTCCATCGGCAAGCTGCTGGCGCCTGTCAGCAAGCCGCGGTCGACGATCATGACCCATCGCGGCCTGTCGCGCCGCCTCGACTCGTTCGACATCCCATTCGATTCGTTGCTGGCCGCCGCCCATGCGGCCGAGAGTTCGCTCAACGACGCCTACCTGGCCAGCGTTGCCGGAGGAATGCGCCGATACCACGAACGCCACGACGCACCGGTCGACGCGCTACGAGTGACCATGCCGATCAACTTGCGGCGGCCGGGCGACTCGCCCGGGAGCAATCGCTTCACACCGGCACGCTTCACGTTGCCCGTGTCGGTAGTCGACGCCGGCGACCGCATTCGCCAGCTCGGTCAGTTGGCCAG
>JAYTZE010000128.1:0-4175 GCA_043742385.1 Ilumatobacteraceae bacterium | reverse complement strand
TGACGCGCTCGTCTCCGGTAGCGCACGACGCGCCTCGAGCAACTCGGCTTCCACCTTTGCCAAAGTCTGAGCGGTTGCGTGCTCGGAGCGTTGAGCTTCGCGCAGGCGATCGCGAACTACGTCGAGTTCCCGACGAAGTCGATCCCGTTCGGCGACGACGGCGACCTTCGCTGCGCGCTCGCGCTCCAATTCGGCAGTCAGACCGAGCAGCTCCGCTCGGCCACGTGCGGCTGCTTCTTGCGCTGCCATGCGACGCCGCTCCTCGCGCCGAAGAGCGGTCTCATCGTCGACGACTTTCTCGGGAAGAAGTTTCGCGAGCGTCTGCGACCAATCGTCGGGACGAGACAGCCACAGTAGCCCCACCTGATCGACCAGTTCGGGGGTGGCGACCGATGCCAACCGTTTGCGAAAGTCGTCATCTCCTTCGACCGCCGCTCTGACCTGCGCAAGTGCCGGAGGCGGCAGCTTCTGAAAGCGGAGGAATCGTTTGAGTTCCGCAGGGAACGCCAGCGTCGGACGCAGCTTGTTGCCGGCGGCAGCTATGCCCACGGCGAATTCAAGCGCCGATTGCAGTGCCTCATCTGGGATGTCGGCCGCAAGCTCGCTCACCCGCACAACTGTACCGAGCCCGTTTCGGGCGACGTTCTTACTGCCATCGAACACTCGTCGTCCCAGCGATTGAGTGCGGAAGGCCAGAACAGTCGGGCAGCGCCGGGCATCGAGTTGTGCGAGCCTGACCCTCGTCGCCACGGATGCTCTGTGTCAGCCCCTTGAGCGACTGCCGGTCTGTGAGCTGACGCCGACGGCCGACGAGCACAGCGTTCTCACATCGATCGAACGCTTGTTCTTGACTTCGAACATCCGTTCGTGCTCGACTATAGAGATGCGCACAGCAGCCGGCGGGCAGCGGTCCTTCGACGACCTCGGCACACCACTGGCCGACGTCACGTTTTGCGTACTCGACATCGAGACCACGGGAGGGGATCGCAACACCGACCTCATCACCGAGATCGGCATGGTCAAGGTACGCGCCGGCGAGTTTCTCGGCACGCTGCACAGCCTGGTCAACCCGGGGCGGGCAATCCCACCGATGATCACCGTACTTACCGGTATCAGCGAATCGATGGTGGTACGCGCCCCTGCAATCGACGCAGTACTGCCGTCGATGATCGAGTTCCTCGGCGATGCCGTCGTAGTAGGGCACAACGTCGGGTTCGACATGGCGTTCATCAACGCCGCGTTGACACGGCGTGGCGATCCCGAGATCACCAATCCAATTATCGACACCCTGCCGCTCGCTCGCCGGCTGATTCGCGACGAGGTGCCCGACTGTCGCCTCGGCACGCTGGCATCGCGCTTCCGCCTCGACCATCGGCCGTCCCATCGGGCGCTCGACGATGCACTCGCCACCACCGATCTACTCCACTTCTTGCTCGAGCGCGCGGCCGGGCTCGGCGTGCTTGGTCTCGACGACCTGATTGCTCTCCCCCGCATCGGCGCCCATCCACAGGCTGCGAAACTTCGCATGACTGCTGGCTTGCCGCGCTCGCCTGGCGTCTATCTCTTCCGAGGCGCCAACGATCAAGTTCTCTACGTCGGCAAGGCAACCAATCTGCGCCAACGTGTGCGTAGCTATTTCGGAGGCGATGATCGTCGCAAGATCGGCACCCTGTTGCGCGAGGTGCAACGCATCTCGCACGTCACCACCTCCAATGTGCTGGCTGCCGAAGTACTCGAACTGCGCTACATCCAGCAACTGGCACCCCGGTACAACAAGGTCGGCACAGCGCCACAGAAGTATCGATACGTGCGACTGAGCACCGACGAGATCTGGCCCCGGCTGTCGGTTGTCAACGAGGCGACCGGCGCGGGCGTCTATCTCGGTCCGCTGCCGTCGAAGGCCAACGCCGACGCCGTGGTCGAGGCCCTGCAATCGGTCTTTCCGCTGCGGCGCTGTACGACCCGACTGGGCACGTCGTTCCGACCGCAGCCCACCGCGATCACATGCACCCCGGCGCAGCTGGGTGTCGCCATGTGCCCGTGTGCCGGAGCCGCCGATGCCCACCACTATGCAATCGTCGTCGCCAATGTCGTTCAGGCAATGACCACCTCACCCGACTTGGTCATCGTCGCACTACAGGCTCGGCTCACCAACTTGTCGGCCACACGACGCTACGAAGAGGCAGCCCAGGTACGCGATCGAGCCATGGCGTTCTCCGGCGCCATCCGTCGTCAACGGCTCACGGATCGACTCCGCGAGGCAGGCGATGCAGGGCTGCAGGTCGGCGACACCACGCTGCACGTACGCCATGGGGTGCTTGTCGGCACGGTTCGCGATGGTCAGATCGAGATCGGCTTGCCGTTACCGCCACCAGAAGTGCCGTCTTTCGCAGCACTGCTACCTCGCCATGTCGTCGACGAGGTGCTGTGTCTGGCTCGCGCCTTCGACCGGCTCGCTCAGCGGATCACGGTGTCGTGGTGCGACGGGCGCTGGCAATGGCCGATCGACGCCGTGCCCGAGGTGGTCGGACGTACGGCCCAGCACCAGCAGGCCGCAGAGTTGGCGGCCTAGTCGTCGGCCTCGATCACCGCGCCGCCATGATCGATGCGCAACACCCTGGTATAGCCCTCACTCGGCATGCTCGCAGCCAGCTCGTCGGCGTCGTCGAACGGGCACATCGCGGCAACCGTCGGTCCCGAACCCGACAGCCAAGAACACCAGGCACCCGCGTCGAGCGCGGCCCGGAGGGCTTCCTTGGAAGGTTCGACCGCTGCGAGACGGAGGTCCTGATGCAAGCGATCTTGCGTAGCGCTGCGGAGTGCACCGGTATCGCCTGCGGCAAGCGCGGCAACCAGCAAGGCCGTTCTACCGATATTGAACACGGCATCGCCCAGCGGCACATCGCTACCCATTTTGGTACGCGACTCATCGGTCGAGGTGGTGAATGAGGGAATCCACACCACGATCGCAGGATCGAATGCCATCGGAATGCGCACTGCGTGCCCATCGGCGGTGGCCACGATGCCGCCGAACAACGACGCGGCGACGTTGTCGGCGTGACCTTCGAGTTCAGCGGCCAGCGCCAGCATGCTCGGCATGTGGGCCGACAGCCGGCCGGGATCGCTGCCATGACGCTGAGCATGAGCGGCAACAATGCCTGCAACGCGCACTGCACCGCTGAAACCCAGCCCGCGGCCGACCGGAATCGGTGAGCACACCCAAAGATCACCCTCGCCACCGGCACGCCGAAAGGCAACCCCGGCTGGGTGAAACTGATCGATTCGCTGGGCCCCCGGCGGCACCTCGCCATCGATCACACCAGCCTCGGCGTGAAGCGACAGGGCCATTCCCAACGCGTCGAATCCGGGTCCCAGGTTGGCCGACGACGCCGGAACGCGAACGATCACGATTGATCAGACTGCAGATCGGCCATGACGACTTGCGATTCGTGGACCCATCGATCGAGGGTCCGCTCCGCATGGCCTTCGTCGATCGAGGACGTCGCCATGATCACGGCTTCCTCCAACGATTCTGTCACGCCGGCCACCACCAGGCCTGCAGCGGCATTGAGCAGCACGATGTTGCGATGGGCGCCGTGCTCGCCTTTCAATACCCGGCGTACGACCTCGGCGTTGTGTGGCGGCGTGCCACCAACCAACTCATCGGGGATCGCCGGAGCGAACCCCAACGAGACCGGGTCGACGGTAAAGGTGCGAACGTTGTCGTCGTCGAGAGCAAGCACGGTCGACGTACCGGTGGTGGTCAGTTCGTCGAGACCGCCGCCGTGTACGACCCAGGCTCGTTGTGAACCGTGCAGTCGCAACGAGGCCAACATCCGCTCGGCGACCGCCGGGTCGGCGACGCCGATCAACTGTCGGCGAACCCGCCCCGGGTTGGCCATCGGCCCGAGCAGGTTGAACACGGTCGCGATACCGATCTCCCGGCGGCTCGGCGCGGCAAAACGGAATGCCGGGTGGAACTTGGGCGCCAGGCAGAAGCCGATCCCGACCTGTTCGATGCATCGCAGCACGCCCTGGGGCGACAGTTCGATGGCGACACCCAGTTCCTCGAGCACATCGGCCGCGCCGCACTGCGACGACGCTGCACGGGCGCCGTGCTTGCACACGGGCACGCCGGCTCCGGCGACGACGATGGCGGCCATCGTGCTGACATT
>JAYTZE010000127.1:0-4177 GCA_043742385.1 Ilumatobacteraceae bacterium | reverse complement strand
ATACGCGGGCCCGCCGGTTCTACGAGCGGCACGGTTTCGCCGCGGTCGAACACACCGACGGGACCGGCAACGAGGAGCGGTGGCCCGATGTGCGCTATGTCGGCTGACGGGTGGGCGGACGGGTGGGCGGACGGTAGGCGGGGGGTGGAAAAACGACTACGGTTTCCACAGTGTCGACGATGGCTGAAGTTGCCAAGCATGCGGGTGTGGGCATCGGCACGGTGTCACGCGTCCTGAGTGGGAGCAGCAAAGTCAGCGACACGATGCGCATCAAGGTGCAGGCCTCGGCCGACCACCTTGGCTACCGCCGGTCACGAAAATCGACCGCTGATCAGGGCAAGGGCGGCCGCCTGATCGCAGTCCTCGTGCCGTTCTTCGACGAGAAGTCGGCATTTCAACGGATTCGCGGGATCGTGTCGCGCCTGGCGCCGCACGGTTGCGAGGTTGTGCTGCACAACATCGAGTCGCCGGCCCAGGCCCGCTCAAAGTTGGTGGAACTTCCACGCAGTCTGATCTTCGACGGTCTGATCGTGATCTCGCTGCCGTTGGTCGATGACGAGGGTGACCGCCTGGTCAACGCCCGATTTCCGACGGTGCTGATCGACACCTCGTACCCGGGACTGCCGAGTGTGTGCATCGACGACCGCGCCGGCTCAGCGCTGGCCACACGGCATCTCATCGCGCTCGGCCACAAGCGCATCGCCTTCGTCAGCGAGCCTCCACACAACGCGTTCGGTTTCATCGCCGGTGCGCGCCGCGAGGAAGGATTTCGGGCGACGATGGCCGATGCCGGCCTACTCGTGCCGGCCTCGCTGGTGCGATATGGGGCCTATCTGCATTCCGCGGCACGGCAGATGGCCACCGAGTTGCTGACGCTGCCGGATCGCCCGACTGCGATTGTGGCTGCGTCCGACGTGCAGGCCGTAGGCTGCCTCGAAGCCGCAACTCAGCTTGGTATCAGGGTGCCCGACGAGTTGTCGGTGGTCGGCTACGACGACATCGATCTGGCCGGCCTGATGGGCCTGTCGACGGTTCGCCAGCCGCTGGTCTACTCCGGCGAACGGGGCGCCGACCTCGTGCTCGAGTCGCTCTCGATGCGTAATCGCCAACCGAACACCGAGATGCTGGAGTTGGAACTCGTCGTACGGTCCACCACAGCAGCAGTGAGACGAAAGGGAACACGATGACCAGTACCGACAAGCTGTGGTGGCAAGACGCGGTCGTCTACCAGCTCTACCCACGGTCGTTCGCCGACGCCAACGGCGATGGCATCGGCGACTTCGAGGGAATCCGTAGCCATCTCGACCACCTGCGCGATCTTGGCGTCGACGCGATCTGGTTGTCGCCGTGCTTCCCGTCGCCGCAGGCCGATCACGGGTACGACGTCGCCGACTACTTCGACATCGAGCCGCAGTACGGAACGCTCGACGACTTCGACCGTACGTTGGTCGAGGCCAAGGAACGTGGAATTCGAATCATGCTCGACATCGTGCCGAACCACTGCAGTTCCGACCACGCCTGGTTCCAGGCGGCGCTGGAGGCCCCTCCGGGTTCGCCCGAGCGCGCCAGATACTGGTTCAAGGACGGCAAAGGACCGAACGGTGACGAGCCGCCCAACAACTGGCGGGCGATCTTCGGTGGATCAGCGTGGACTCGCGTCACCGAGGCCGACGGCGCGCCGGGCCAGTGGTACGAGCACACCTTTACGCCGGGGCAACCCGACTTCAACTGGTACAACCCCGACGTCATCGACTACTTCGATCGAATGCTGACCTTCTGGTTCGATCGGGGAGTGGAGGGTATCCGCGTCGATGCCGTCCCGGTGCTGGGCAAGCACCCCGACATGCCCGATGCCCCGCCATCGCCCCCCGGCCTGACCGACGCGCAGGCGTGGGGCTACAACACCTACGCGCACTTCTATCCGACGGCGCACGTCGTGTGGAAGCGCTGGAGGAAACTCATCGACGACTACGAGGTAGCCCACCCGGGTCGGCATCTCGTGACCATCAGCGAATCGTATGGCACTCCAGAGGTGACCCGGTCGTTCTTGCAGGGCGACGAGTTCCATCAGAACTTCGCCTTCGAGTTGATGCTGATCACCTGGCAGGCCAAGCCGATGCGCGACGCCATTGCAGGCTCGCTCGACATGCTCGAGTCTGTCGGCGGAGCGCCGGCGTGGACGATGAACAACCACGACACGCAACGCATCGTCACCCGCCTCGGGCGGCTCAACGCCAACGATCCGGCAGCGTGGACCGGCAACAACCTGGTGTACGTCGACGCTCCGATCGACCTCGAGTTGGGGCGTCGCCGGGCACGCGCAGCAATCACCCTGGCGGCGGCACTGCCCGGCGCGTTGTACCTCTACCAGGGCGAGGAACTCGGCCTCGAAGAGGTACTCGACATGCCCGACGCGGCCCGCGAAGATCCGCTGTTCATCCGCACCAACGGCAAAGAGCTCGGCCGCGACGGCTGCCGCGTGCCGCTGCCGTGGACCACCGACGCTACGACGTCGTACGGATTCTCACCTGTGCCGGCTGCACCGTGGCTGCCGCAACCGAAGGACTGGGCTGAGTTGTCGGCCGAGCACCAGGCGGCCGATCCACAGTCGATGTTGGCCTGGTATCGCACACTATTGGCTCACCGACCATTGCTTTCGGGTGGTCTGAAATGGGTCGACAACGACTTGCCGGAGTGTCTCGCGTTCGAACGCGACGGCGCACTGGTTTTCGCCAACGTCGGCCCCGCCGCCGTCGAGCTGCCCGCAGAATTGGTCGCCGGTCGCAGCCTGATCCTGGCCTCACAACCCGGGGCGACCAGGCAGCTGGTGCCATCGGATACGTGTATCTGGTTGTCGCCCGTCCACTGATCGTCGAGCCTTTCAACGTGGAAATTTCCAAGCAGCTTCCATGAAGATCGCCAGTCAGGCGGGAATTCTGACCGCGATGTCGCGCGACGACGTGCCGACGCGCAGCTCGAACGGCCCTTCGGCGCGCACCCAGGCGTGATCGCTGACGCTCCACGTGTGCATGGCGCGTGGGTCCAGTTGCACGGTGACCGTGCTGGTGCCATGCGCTGGTACGCCGATCTTGGCGAAACCGACGAGCTGTTGGGCGGGCTCGTCGCCGCGACGCTCGCTGACGCCGGTGTGCCCGGCATAGACCTGCACGACCTGTATGCCCGCGCGATCTGAGTGGTTCGCCAGATCGACGTCGACCGACGCCGGCTGCGAGGAGTCCGCGCCGACTCGGGCTGCAGCAATGGTGACGTCTGCGTACCCGAGCCCGAATCCGAAGGGGAACAGTGGTTGGCGACCGATGGCGTCGTACCACCGGTACCCGATCAGGCGGCCTTCGAGGTAGCTGGCGGCACCGTTGCGCCCAGGGTGGTGCTCGAATGCCGGAGTGTCTTGCAACCCGACAGGGAACGACACTGGCAGCCGGCCCTGCGGTTCGATGTCGCCCAGCAAGATGTCGACCAGCGCATCGCCCATCTCCTGCCCGGGGAACCAGGTGTAGAGCACCGCATCGACGGCGTCGAGCCACGGCATCGACACGGGCGAGCCGGCGTTGACGACGACAACGGTATGCGCGCACGCCTCGGCGACCGCGGCAATGAGTTCGTCCTGGCGCCCGGGCAGATCCATGGTGTCGCGGTCGTAACCCTCGCTCTCCCAGTCGTCGTTGGTGCCGACGATGACGATGGCCAGATCTGCGGCAGCGGCGACATCGACGGCCTCGGCCACCGGGTCGGACAGGATTGGTGGAAAGGCTCCGATATGCAGACCGCTGAGGGCATTCTCGCTGGCGGGTCGGCGCAACCTCACCTCGAGTTCGTATGCATGGCCAGTCTCCAGATCGGCAGTGCCAATCTGCTCGGCCTTACCTATTCCGAAGAACGACCCGCCGGCCGACACGCTGTGGTTGTCGACGACGGAGACGCCGTCGAGCAAGAGTGCCGCGTCGGCAATCGAACTGACACCAAACTCCCATGCACCTGTGACGTCGGGGGTGAAGGTGGTGCGGAAACGTGCAGAGAACCCAGGCGGCGCCCCAGTGAGGCCGGCTTCGATGGGATCGGTCATCCACATCATCCGGCTCGATGTGGGCGTCGTGCACAAGTCAGGTTCCACCCCGGGAGTGTCGGCGCCATCGAGATCTCTGTAGAGATCGACAAC
>JAYTZE010000126.1:0-2036 GCA_043742385.1 Ilumatobacteraceae bacterium | reverse complement strand
AAGGCGCCGCTGATCCTCGTGATCGTGATCGGCGCCGGTGTCACCGCCGCCGTGCGCGCTGTCGCCTAGCTACCTGCTGCGACCCGCTGCTCGACGATGCGTTTGAGGTTGCGCAAGTTGCGCTTCCAGATCGACCGCAAAACGAGTCGCCCACCGATCAGTGCACCGATGGGGCCACCCAGCCACCAGGGGAAGATCAGCGATTCATCCCAGCCGAAGCGTGTGCGTCGACCGAAATCGATCGGTGCCAGTGTGAATCGGCCAGTGCCGGTGACCACGCCGACGTGTCGCACGCCCATCGCCGCCCCTGCTACCCATTCGGTGATCTCCATCCTGTCGACGAGTTTGATCGGCCCGACCTTGGTATCGCAGAGGAACGCTGTGCCCACGTCACGATGCTGATCTGTCTGGAATCGAATGGCCACAGCATCGTGCATCCACTCGACGTGGTCTTCGATCGGCTCGACGATCTGCCAAACCTGTGCGGGCGTCGCCGAGATCTCGATGGCCACACTGAGCCGAGACACGAACGTGCGAATCAGGCCTTGACGGACTGGCGGCGCAGCTGAGCGGCTGCCGCCTCGGGCGAGACGATGTTGAGCATCACACCGGTGCCTCGCTCGAACCCCGCTGTGGTGACCAGCTTCGGCCACAGGTGAACGTGCCAGTGGAAGGCGCCGTTGTAGTGATGCGGAGCGGTGTGGAAACCGATGTTGTACGAGATGTCGCCGTGGCTATCGCGTAGCACCTCAATGGCATCTCGGATCGACCTGCCGACGGACGCCAATGTCGCGTCGCTTGCATCGGCGAGATGAAGCTCGTGATTGCGCGGAATGATGAGCAGTTCGTAGGGCGAGCCGCTCCAGTAGGGGCAAACGCAAACCACGTCGTCGTTGGAGAACAACACGCGCTCGGCCTCGCCGATCTCGGCCTCGATCGTTGCGCACAGGATGCATCCGCCTTCGAACCGGCTGAACGCACGTTGCTCCTCGAGCAACTCGCCCGGCACGAACGGCAAGCCAAGTAACTGGCCATGCGGGTGGGCGATCGACGCGCCGGCCTCGCGGCCATGATTGATGATCGCCTGTGTGTACCGCACGTTGGCTGTCGCGGCGTGCTCGAGGAATCGGCGCTTCAGCACCAGCATCATCTCGGCCGCCTCGGCGTCGCTGAACGCGTGCATCCCGGAGTTGTGGTCGCGGGTCAGGACGAACACTTCGTGCGTGCCGCTGGCCTCTGCCTCGACGTGTACGGGTCCGCGGTGATGCACAGCAAAGGGTTGGTCGCCGTCGAACGCCGGGTACAGGTTCGGAATGACGCGCATGCGCCACGTGCCGCCCTTGTCGACGGTCTCGAGAGCAGGAAGCGTGACCTCTTCGTTGCCAGGGCAAAATGGACATGGTCGATCAGGGTCGGATTCGACCTGGGCGACGCGGGGTGCGAAATCGGTCGGGCGCTCAGCGCGCTCGGCCACGATCGTGACCCACCGCCCGGTGAGTGGATTGAGACGCAGTTGACTCACAGCGCTCTTCAGCTTACGAGGTTGCACCGGCTTCGGCACGGACGGTGCTGTGAATTGTGCGATACACACTGACGTGACGTGGACTGTCGGCGTTGAACGGCGCGCGTTCAGTGTCCTCCCATCGTTCGGCCAGACGAAATCCAGAATCGAGAGCCATTGCGTCGAGTTGTTCGACGGTCGCGTATCGGATTGCCCATGGTCGCAGGCGCACCCCGCCCGTGCTTGAAATCGAGATGTATTGGCCCTGGGCCGTCTGTGCTGCGGGGTCGTGCGCAGTGACACTCAACACCACGGCGTCAACGGTCATCGAGCGCACCGTGACCGATGACCCTGGCTGTGGCTCGGGTACGAACGCCTCGATCACGAATGCGCCACCTGGCACCAGTCGCTCGGCCACAGCTGCGAAACACGCCCGCTGGCGCTCCTCGCTGAGCAAGTTGAAGAACGTGTTGTACGCCACGAACACCATCGCGAACGGGCCGGCTGGTTGATCGTCGACCATATCGCCGATACA
>JAYTZE010000125.1:0-4182 GCA_043742385.1 Ilumatobacteraceae bacterium | reverse complement strand
GAGAGCCGGATTGGGTCGCGTCGTATCCCGAGGAGGAAGGGTCGAAGGCGTACTCGGGCGGTGCGTTCGATGCAGCAGCAGTGGCGACGGTCGCCCCCGCGGGCGGCGATGCCGCCGAGTCACCAGCTGGCGAGCAAGCAGGGCTGCGTGCCGGCTCGGTCGACGACAACGCCGACTTCGCTGCGTTCCTCACCTATCTGGCTCGCATCAACGATCTCGGGATCGCCACCCGTGACTTCGATCCGACCGGACGAGTTGTCGTGTCGGTCACCGGGACCAGCGGGCTTCCCGTCGCCGGCGCGCACGTGTCGGTGACCGCCGACGGAAGCGAGATCGCAGTGTTGCGCACGAATGCCGACGGTACCGCCCGGTTCCTGCCTGCGTTGTACAACGCCGAGTCAGTTGCTGAGTTCATCTTCACGACAGGACAGGTTTCGGCGAACGCGGCCCCGGGATCGGCAGTGGAGCTGCAATCCGACGCCATCGGAGGAGCAACAGGTCCGGTGGCGTTGGATGTGTTGTTCTTGCTCGATGCGACTGGGTCGATGGGAGACGAGATCGACCGCTTGAAGGTAACGATCGACACGGTCGCCGCGCAGGTCGAACAGTTCGAGTCGCAGCCCGATGTGCGTTTCGCGATGACGTTGTACCGGGACGAAGGCGACACGTTCGTGACTTCGACGTTCGACTTCACCGGCGACATCGCGGCGTTCCGGGCTGCACTGAACGATGTTGTCGCCGATGGTGGTGGCGACTACCCGGAGGCTCTCGAGGAAGGGTTGGCGTCGGCATTGTCGGAGCCGGCCTGGCGTGACCCGGCGTCGACAGTGCAACTCGTCTTCCTGGTCGGCGACGCGCCGCCTCGCCTCGACCGTCAAGTGCCCGTCGAGTACCCGGACGCGATCGTCGACGCGATCGGTCGGGGTATCAAGGTGTTTCCGATCGCCTCCTCCGAATCCGATGATCAGGCAGAAGCAGTGTTCCGCCAGATCGCCGTGGCGACCGGTGCACGGTTCGTTTTCTTGTCGTACGGCGCACAAGGTGCTGCGACGGGCGTCGCGACCGACATCGCCTCGACCGACTATGAGGAACTTCCATTGGACGCGCTCGTTGTCCGCCTGATCGCCGAAGAGCTTGCCGCACTGTCGGGTATCCAGGTCGAGGTTCCACCGATCACCGCTCCACCGGTCACCAATCCCGACGGGCAGTGACGTGCCGAGCGTGGCTGCGCGGCGAACGGGTCATGCAGTGCTGGTCAACTCGCGGACTCGGGCCAGCAGGAGTTCAAGGGCGGGTTGGTTGCGGCCGCCTTGGGGGAAGATCACGTCGGCGTAACGCTTGGTCGGCTCGATGAACTGCTCGTGGCCGGGGCGCACCGTCGTGAGGTATTGCTCGATGATGCTGTCAGGTGTGCGACCTCGTTCTTCGACGTCGCGCTTCAAGCGGCGAATGAATCGTAAGTCGGCATCGGTGTCGACGTACACCTTCAGGTCGAACCGCTCGCGCAACGCGGAGTCGTGCAGCACCAGGATTCCTTCAACGACGATGACCGGTGCAGGCTGCACCTCGCGAACGACGTCGCTGCGGTTGTGCGCTGTGAAGTCGTACATCGGCGCCTGCACTGCCTCGCCCTCCGCCAACTGCGCCAGGTGATCGTTGAGCAGGTCCCAGTCGTAGGCGTCGGGATGGTCATAGTTCGTGGTGGCCCGCTCGGCGACCGATTGATGCGTGTGATCGACCTGATACGAGTCGAGCCGGATCAACGCCAGGTGATCCTCGCCTGCCGTCTCGGCCAGGCGTTCGCAGACCAAAGTCTTTCCAGCGCACGTTCCGCCGGCAATGCCGATCAGAAATTTACGACTCGCCGAGGGCATCGGCGAGACATTAGTAGTGGGGGTCCTTGTATTCACCTACCTCCACCGGCAAGGCTTGTCGACGTGACTGACGGATCTCCCACACTTAGCGAACGCGATCAAGCGATCATCAGCTTTGAGTCGTCGTGGTTCACACTCGACGAGCATCGCTACGACGCCATCCGCGCGCGATTTGCCTGCTCCGTGGAGGAATACAATCTCGAAGTAAACCGGGTGATCGATCATCCGGCGGCGCTGGACTTCGATCCGCTCACGGTGCGTCGGCTACGACGCCATCGCGAGCGGCGCCGTCGGGAAATGATCGAGGGCGCGGCGAGCGGAGATTAGCCCGAGACATTGAGGAGCACACATGAGTAACGAACAGCCGAGCCGCCCGAAGCGCTCGGGCAGCGGCGCTTCGCCGATGGGCTCGACACTGGCCATCGTGATCGCTATTGCCGCGGTCGTGGTCGGGTTCTTGATCCTCAAGAATATTCGCAGCGACGACGACGATGCCGCCACTCCGACGGTCCCCGTGACCACCACAATCGATCCGCTGACCACCACCACGCTCTCGCTGATCCCCGCCGAGTCCACGACCACCGTGTTCCAGCCGCAATCCGCTGGAGCGAAGGTGCTGGTGGCCAACTCGTCGCACGCCAACGGTGTGGCCGGTGTCCTCACCACGGCGTTGCAGGGACAGCAGTTCACCATGGGAGAACCCACCAACGGGGCGACCAAGGAGCTGGTCACAAAGATTCAGTACCTCGATGGTGATGTCGCTGCTCAGGCGGTTGCGCAATCGGTTGCTGCGTTGATGGGCGTTGCCACGATCGAGCCCATACCCACGCCCGTGTCGCTGCAGGACCCCACCCTGCTGGCCGACAACACAGTGGTCGTACTCCTCGGCGACGACAAGGCCGGCAAGACGTTGGCGCAGATGCTCGAACCGGTCACGGCCGACACGACGCCGATTGGTGAATCCACTACGACCGGGGCCCCGTAAGCCGCTGCAGCACCGTTGTTGCGGCACGCTCGATGCACCACAGCGGCTCGTTCATGGCCCGGTCGGTGCCGTACGCATCAACCAAGCTGACGTGTTCGATGCGCGCCGCCACCTCGGGTGCAGCATCGCCAACGATCGCGCCGACCGGCTTGCCCGCAGCGACCGCCATCGCGCGCACTCCGCCGACAACCTTGCCCTCGAAGCTCTGCTCGTCGAGGTAACCCTCGCCGGTGATCACGATGTCGGCGGCCGCAATGGCGTCGTGCAGGTCGAGTTCGTCGGCGACGAGATCGAATCCGGGCAGCAGCCGGCCACTGAGCGCCACCAGTGCGCCGGCTATTCCACCGGCGGCGCCCGTGCCGTCGATGTCGCGCACGTCGACGCCGTAGTCGTGTTGATAGATCTGCGCCAATCGGTGCAGACGACCGGTCAGCAACTTGACCTGCGCCGGCGACGCACCCTTTTGCGGACCGAACACTTCGGCGGCGTCGACGAAACGGGTGCGAACGTCGCAGGCCACGAGCAGCTGCACGCTGCGTAGGCGGTGCGGTCCTTGGATGGCTCGTAGCGCGCCATAGCCACCGTCGGTGGTAGCCGAGCCGCCAAGGCAGACGATGATCTTCTTCGCGCCCGCGTCGAGGGCCATATCGATCAACTCGCCGGTGCCGATGGTCGAAGCCGCCATCGCGTCGTTGTTGAGCGCGCCGCCGACGAGCGTCAAGCCCGAGGCTCTGGCCATTTCAATCACCGCCGTGCCGCGCGACAGCCGCCATTCGGCCAGCACCGGATCACCCAGCGGACCGGTGACAGTGGAGGTTCGGTTGGGGCCGCCCAGCGCCTCGAGCGTGCCCTCTCCACCGTCGGCCATGGGCAGCTCGACGCAGTCGTGCCCGAGTTCCCAGCACGCCGAACCGACGGCGGCGGCCACCTGTGCGCCGGTCGCCGTGCCCTTGAACTTGTCGACCGCTGCAACGACGCGCACGGCCGCAGCCTAGGGTTGCCCGCCATGGGAATCGCCAACGACCTCGCCTCGCTCGATGCCACAGCGCAGGCCGAGTTGGTGCGCAACGGATCGGCCTCAGCCAGAGAATTGGTCGACGCGGCGATCGAGGCCGCTCAGCGGGTCAACCCGCAGATCAACGCGATCATCCACCCCCGCTACGACGCAGCGGTCGCCGAAGCCGACGCCATCGATGCCGCATCAGGTGGCCGGGCCCCGTTCGCTGGCGTGCCGATGGTCGTGAAAGACCTCGGCTGTGTGATGAAGGGCGAGCCGCACCATCAAGGAAACCGAGCGCTGAAGGCGATCGACTATCGCTCGCC
>JAYTZE010000124.1:0-2044 GCA_043742385.1 Ilumatobacteraceae bacterium | reverse complement strand
CGACTGTCACCGGACGGCGGAGCCGGGCCGCCGCAACCGATGCCCGTTCGGCCAGGTCAGCGCGCCCGATCCCTTGGAGCGTCCGGGCGACCTCGATGATGAGCGCGTCTGGACCGGTGGGCGCCGATGTTGCTGCGGTGCTCGGTGGTGCGGACGTGTCGGTCATTGGCCGATATCGTCCCACACCTCTTCGGCTGCGGCCTCGGTGATCTCGCTGCTGACGATGTCGGACGTAAATTCGTCGAACGCCTCGGTCTCGACGAGCTCGACGACCTGGGCCAGTCCGGTGTCTCCCGACGAGATCGCGTCGCTGAGATCGCCGGAGCCGGCCAGTACGCTCACTGATTCAGCCAGAGGGTTCGGAGTCGGTCCGGGTGCTTGCGCTTCGGTGAGTGCCGAACCGCTGCTGCCTAGTGCGGAGGAAAGACCGCCATCGCCGACCATGGCGGCGTCGAATCCGGTCACGTCGACGTCACCGGAGATGCTGGAGCTTCGCTCGCCCTCGGCTGACCTGGTGCCCACGACCTCTACCGACGCATCGATACCCTTGCCGCCGGCGCTGATGCCGCCGTCGGCTTCGATCGTGGAAGTACGGTTGCCGGCCTCGTCGGTGACGCTGCTGAATCCGGCGTGCGCGTCGGTTGCGACTCCGGTGCCGCCGAGCCCGGTCGCGGAGGCCTCGAAGCCTGTGTCGAAGAGCACGTCGCCATCGCCGAGCTCTACCGAGGCGTCGGTGTGCAAGCTGGCGCCGCTGTCGCGCGGGCCGTCGATCAGCACGTCGGTGGTCGTCGATGCGCTGAAGCCCCCAGGTCCGACCTCGACGGAGGCGTCGTTGTGGAAGCTGGCGCCGGTGTCGAGCGGCCCATCGACCAAGACATCGATCACCGAGGTTGCTCCCCAGGTGCCATCGGCGTTGCGATACAGCTCGCCGGACGCCTCGCCGCCGATCGAACCGAACGGCAGCGGCAACGTTGCCTGGATCTCGCCGCCGATCGAAACGGTGCCATCGGCGCCGATGTTGAGATGACCTTCTGCGTACGGAAGCGGCCCCCAGTCGACGCCGAGTGACCCACTCATGGCGAGCCCCTCGTCGGAGTCGTAGGAGATGTCGCCGCTGGCGATTCCGATGTCGAAGCCGGCATGGGCGTCAAATCCCTGCTCGCCGACGCTGACGCCGACCGATGCAAAGCCGAGGTTGAGCTCGCCCGTCAGTTGCCCATCTTCATAGTCGACATCGATGACGCCACCCGTGATGAAGTCGACCGGATCGAAGATCACGGTGTCAGCCACGGTCAATGTCCAATCGACGACGTCTTCGACCACATCCACGACCGCTTCGGCCACGGTTTCGACGGCTTCGGCGACGTCTTCGACGACATCAACCACGGCCGCGGCGACGTCCTCGGCTGCCTGACCGACCCAGTCCACAGCGTCCTCGACGGCGTTGCCGACGTCGTTCCAGAAGTTGTCCCAATCGCTCATGCCGCAGCTCCCTCTCGTTGTGTCATCGGCCGAACTCGGCAGGTATCAGTGATGGTAAAGAACTCCGAGACGAGCGTCACCGGGAGCCTTCCCGGTTCGCCCAGACTCACGCGCTGTGCGCGACCGGACCAGTCGTTTGTGTGGTCGCTGTGCACTACAGTCAGGACATGGCGGAAGAACAACCCACACACGCACCGACGTCGCGGATCGCGGTGCACCCGAGTGCGATGATCCCTGGCATCCCCCGATTCGTCTTCGCAGTACCCGACGGTTGGGTCATCGACGAGGCGCCCGGAGCGTTGTGCGTCATCAGGCAGCCCGTCGCCGATGACGACGGGTATTGGGTGAACGCGATCATTCGTCACGATACGGTCGCCCGCTCGGTCGATTTCGAACGCGCCGCCAAGGCCACCTGGGTGAAGTTGAAGAAGACCACACCGAGCGCCGTCGATCACGGTGAACGGATCGCTCGATTCGGCGACAATGTCGTCTACCTGCGAGGGGTCAATCTCGACGGTCCGACGGGTCGGCCGCTGGCGCAGGTGCAGGCGATGTTCTTCGC
>JAYTZE010000123.1:0-4195 GCA_043742385.1 Ilumatobacteraceae bacterium | reverse complement strand
CGACATCGACGGCGCAGCCGACCGACTCGATCGCATGGTCCGCGACCTCCTCGACATGAGCCGCTTGCAGGTCGGCGCGTTGGATCTCACTTTGCGATCAGTGGCGTTGGAGGAAGTCGTTGCGGCGGCACTCTCCGGGCTTGCTGCTCCACAGGGTCGGGTCGAAGTCGACGTACCCGACTCATTGCCGACCGTGTTCGCCGATGCGGCATTGCTCGAGCGAGCAGTCGCGAATCTGGTGTCGAATGCGATGGCGTGGTCGCCCGCCGGCAGCGCCGTGAAGGTGCAGGCGGGCCAAATCGGAAGCGCGATCGACCTGCGCGTCGTCGATCGGGGTCCAGGAGTTCCGCACGACGAACGCGAACGGATCTTTCTTCCGTTCCAGCGACTCGGCGATCGATCGAACGACGCCGGCGTCGGGCTCGGACTGGCCATAGCCAAGGGTTTCATCGAGGCAATGGGGGCTCGCCTCAGCCTCGACGACACCCCCGGCGGCGGTCTGACCATGACCATCCGACTGCAGATCGCTGACGAGGTGGAATCGTGACCCGCATCCTGGTCGTCGACGACGAGATCCAGATCCGGCGCGCGCTCGACATCAACCTTCGCGCCCACGGCTACGACGTTGTCTTGGCTGCCACCGGCGAGGAGGCGCTCACCGAAGCCGCAACCAGCGTGCCAGATCTGGTGCTGTTGGATCTCGGCATGCCGAGCATGGATGGTGTCGATGTGATCCGCGGCCTTCGGGGCTGGACGTCGATTCCCATCATCGTGCTGTCGGCTCGCGACAGCGACGCCAGCAAGGTTGCAGCACTCGACGCCGGTGCCGATGACTACGTGACCAAGCCCTTCAGTATCAACGAACTGCTGGCGCGATTGCGCGCAACATTGCGTCGCCATCACCCCGCACCCGAGGAGCCAGTGGTCGAGACCTCGCACTTTGCCGTCGACATGGTCAATCGACGCGTGACCCGTGCCGGCGAGCCGGTGCACCTCACCCCAACCGAGTGGGCGATCGTCGAGCGGCTCGTCCGCAATCCAGGTCGCCTTGTCACCCAACGACAACTGCTGCAGGACGTATGGGGACCGCAGTACGAGAGCGAAACGAACTACTTACGCGTGCACCTCGCAGCGATCCGCCGCAAGCTCGAACCCGATCCCGGTCAACCTCGGTATTTCATCACCGAGCCCGGCATCGGGTACCGGTTCGAGCCGTCTTGACGCGGTCTTAACGACGACTCGACTGATCTTTCCGTTGTCTAGACGGCACCGGTAGTGGCCGCCGTGTTGAGTGACTACGTGCTGCTTGAAGACGACCTCCGCGCAACGCCTATCCCCCCTACGGATCCGGCGCCCGCCGCGTCGACTGTTCCGTCGATCCCAGAGCCGATGGGCTACCGGCTGAAAAACAAGGTGCTCGGGCCGCCGCTGCACAGCGATCGGCTGGAGCACGAGACCCTCGACAATCCGACGGCGCTTGCAGTTTTCGCGTCCGACAACCTCTCGTCGTGTGCGTACGCGACCGAGGAGATCCTCCGTGTACTCATTCCTGTCGTTGGTCTCGCGGCCTTCTCGCTCGTCACGCCGGTCACAATTGCGGTGCTCGTGGTGTTGGGATTCCTGATCCTGTCATATCGCCAGACGATCAAGGCCTACCCGTCCGCGGGCGGCGCGTACATCGTCACCCGCGACAACTTCGGGCTCCTTCCGGCTCAGGTCGCTGGCGTTTCCCTGCTCATCGACTACATTCTCACGGTCGCGGTGTCGGTCGCCGCCGGCAGCGACGCGCTCGCATCGGCATTTCCCTCGCTCTCGCCCTTCAAGCACTGGATCGCAATCGGTTTCGTGTTGTTCATCGCCTACGGCAACCTGCGCGGCACTAAGGAATCCGGGAGGATGTTCGCCGTCCCGACCTACTTCTTCATCGTCAACATGTTCATCCTCATCGGCGTCGGCATCGTGCGCGAACTCACTTCCTCGCTGGGGCAGGGCGCGACCAACGACGAGGGCATGGTCGTGCTCGGCACCCACCAAGGCAACGGCTTGCTGATGGGAGCCACCGCGTTCGTGGTCCTCAAGGCATTCGGCTCCGGCGGCGCGGCGGTCACCGGCGTCGAGGCGATCTCCAACGGAGTGCCGGCCTTCAGGGCACCGGCATGGAAGAACGCCCGCAAGACATTGGTCGTGATGGGGTCCCTGCTTGCCGTGATGTTCCTTGGCCTGTCGATGCTGGCGGCACGAATCCACGCGATGCCGTACGACGACGGCGTGCCGTCGGTCATCTCACAGGTCGGCAAGCTCGTCTACGGCGAGACCGCCGCCGGCCGCGTGCTGTTCTACGCACTGCAAGCCGGCACGATGCTGATCCTCGTGCTGGCCGCCAACACCAGCTTCGCCGACTTCCCACGACTCGCATCGTTCCAGGCCGGCGACAACTTCATGCCTCGCCAACTCACGATTCGCGGACATCGATTGGTGTTCTCCAATGGCATCATCTTCCTTGCCGCAGCGGCCATCGTGACGCTGGTCGCCACCGGTGGTGAGGTCAGCCGCCTCATCCCGCTGTATGCGATCGGTGTGTTCACCGGTTTCACGCTCAGCGGGGCGGGAATGGCCAAACACCACATCACCCACAAGGAGCCCTCGTGGAAGCGGGGGCTGTTGATCAACGGCATAGGCGCGCTGCTCTCGCTGGTGGTGCTCGTGGTGGTAACCGTGGTGAAGTTCCACGACGGCGCATGGGTGATCATCGTGCTGATACCGCTCATGGTCTGCATCGTCGTGCGGCTCAATCGCACCTACTATGCCGAAGACGTCGAGCTGCAAGAAGATGCGCAGGCGCTGGCCGAAGCGCACACCATGCGCTCCCACTCCGTGGTGGTGCTGGTCGACACTCTCGACGCTGCCACAGCCCGTGCCATTCAATACGCCCGCACACTGCAACCCGACGACCTGCGGGCCGTGCACTTCGACCTCGACTCGTGGCGGACGAGCGAGCTTGTGGAGGCGTGGGGGGATCTCGGCCTCACCCGATTCCCGCTCGACATCGTCGAGTGCCCCGACCGCCGCATGCCGCGAGCCGCGCTCGAACTCGCCGCACATACGACGGCTGACCACGACACAGAATTGACCATCCTGATCCCACGCCGCGAGTACACCAAGGTGTGGCACCGCTTGCTGCACGACCGGTCGTCGAATGCGATCGTCGCCGCGCTCGGCGATACGCCGCACTGCAACGTCACGATCGTGCCGTACCACCTCGGCCGGGGCCGGCCGGTGGCCGAGCCGGCTCCCACATTGCCAGTGACAATGCCGACGACGTTCAAGCCGGCCAAGACCGGTCCTGCGGCGACCAATGTGTCGTCGACGGATCTCCCCTCGCAGCGCACACGCATCGCCAATCTCGACTCGCGGCAGCGATCGACCGTCGCCGGCCGTGTGCGTGCGATCAGGGTGCAGCCATGGGGCGGCAACCCGGCGTTGGAATGCTCATTGGCTGACGAAACCGGCAGCATCACGGTTGTCTTCTTCGGTCGCCGCGAGATCGGCGGTGTGCGTCTGGGCACGATCATGTCGGTCACCGGCGTAGCCGGGGAGCATCACGGCATGCGGGCGATCCTCAACCCCGAGTACACCATCATCTCCACGCCCTCAGCACCCAGCAAGCCCGACCACCACGAGCCGACGAGGCGCACTGAGAAGCGTTCCGAACGACGCTGATCGTTCCCAATGCGAACTCGTGCGATCAACCAATCGGCGGAGGCTGGTAGCCCGCATGGGCATCGCTGACCCGGCAACATCGTCAGCCGTCGAGCGCATCGTCCGAACACTCCTCGGCTATTGACCCCGACCGCCCGCCCGCCGTACCGCTTTCAAGCGAGCACCGCGATGACTGCGGCTCGGTAGGTGGCTTCATCGCGTCGGTCAGCGCAGTACGCCGTCGTCGGTCCGTTGACATCTCGAACCTTGACTGCAACCAGGCATGCCGGATCGGCCGACAGAGCGTGCTCGCCGGCGCCGGCCGAGGCGAGTGTGTCGGCGATGAAGTTCCATCGAAGCTGGATCTCCTCCGGATCCACTGGCGGCACCACGAGCACGGTCTTGTCGAGGTGACCGGACTGCACGATGTGCGAGATCTCCCATGCCAATCCCGGCGTCCGGCCGATCGTGATGACCACCGCCTTTGCCTCAGCCA
>JAYTZE010000122.1:0-2047 GCA_043742385.1 Ilumatobacteraceae bacterium | reverse complement strand
TCACGGGTGCCCTGCGCCCGTTGGGCTGGACGAGCGCTGACGCGGCAGGGCTGCCGATCCTTCCTGGCTTGGTGCGGTACGACGAGGTGGCGGCCGGGCTCATCGACCACGCAATCCGAGTCACGTTCTCGCAGACCCAGCGCGGCTTCGTCCTGCCCGCCACACACTTTGCGTCGAGCAACTCCGATCCCTCGCTTCCAGCCATGGGCATGCGCTTGCGGCTGCGCGCCGACTTGAACGTCGCCGCGCTCACCGGTCAAGCAAGGGTGATCGCCACGGCCATGCAGCGCTACGGACTGATCGTGGCCGACAATGGCAGCAACTGGTTTTTCCAGGGTGCACCCGACCCGGGCTGGAATGACGACGACCTCAATCAGTTGAAGAACATTCCGGGTACCGCGTTCGAGGTTGTCGATACCGGCCCAGTGCGAACTGGCTAGGTGTGGGGTCAGGGCGTGCCGGATTTACTAGTGTGGCCAACCACATGAGCGATCTCGCCTTCTCCCACCTCGACCCCATGGGACGGGCGCGCATGGTCGACGTCACTCCAAAGGACCCCACGCATCGTCGAGCTGTCGCCCGCTGCAAGGTGTTCATGGCCCCCGACACGACTGCCGCAATCGCCAACCGCGAGGTCAACAAGGGCGACGTTCTGGCTGTTGCCCGTGTTGCGGGCATCCAAGCGGCCAAGCGCACCAGCGACATGATCCCTTTGTGCCATCCGTTGCTGGTCGGCTCGGTGCACGTGAACTTCGAGATCGGCGACGACCACATCGCGATCGAAGTGCAAGTCGAGACCGTCGACCGCACCGGGGTGGAGATGGAGGCGTTGCACGCCTGTGCAATAGCCGCGTTGACGATCTACGACATGTGCAAGTCGGCCGATCGCGGCATGGTGATCGGAGAATTGGCTCTGTGGGAGAAGACCGGCGGCCGGTCCGGTACGTACCGAAGAGCTGGTAACGTGTCGGCCAGTGTTACGAATGTAGTAGATTCGTAATGAAACAACGCCGTCGGTTAATGTCGTGTTTGCCAGCGTGCCACCTCAGAAAGAATCGTGAACAGATGTCTGACAAGGGAACCGCCTAGTCCATGAGCAAGATCGTTCTCCTGGCCGTACTCGCCGCTTGGGCGGCCGTTCTGATTCCACCGCTGCTGCGGTCACGAGTCGAAAACCGGCCCAATTCATCGGTTACCGACTTTCGCCGGCAACTCTCCACGTTGCAACGCGCCGTTCCGACTCGCACGATGGTGCCGATGCGATCGATGGGTCGCCCTCTCGCCTCGTCGTCGCCGTTGTCACGCCCGGCAGCCCCCGGCCGTCCAGGGCAGCAGATGCATCGTGCGGCTGCGCCATCGGTGGCTGGCCAGCGCATGCACAACACCACGCTCGATCGCACGAGTGGCCAGCATCGTCAGGCCCACCTGCACCAGGTCAGCCAGCGCGAGCTGGTGCGCCGTCGGCGTTCCAACATCTTCTTCATGCTCGTGCTGATCACCGCTGTCACCGCCTTCCTCGCGGCCACGACCAAAGCCAACCCGATGGTCTACGCGTTCGCATTCGCGTTCATGTCGTTGTGCGGCTACTGCTACAAGCTGGTGCAGATCCGGTCGCTCGAGGGCGTCCGCGACACTGACACCAACTGGTTCAACGCAGCCTGACTCGCGTGTGCATCGGAGTGTTTGACGACACCCCGCGTGGGCCTCGAACACTCCACTGAGAGTCGTTCGTGGTCGCTGTAGGACGGCACCGCTACACTCGGGATCTCCAACGGGGGTGTAGCTCAGTTGGCAGAGCGCAACAATCGCACTGTTGAGGCCCGGGGTTCAATTCCCCGCACCTCCACCCGTTAGATCCGACGACGAGCCGGTGCCGCTGCGGTGGCCCGGCTCTTGTCATATCGGCGGCAGGTGCGACGATGACCGCCATGGCCATCGATTTCACGCTCTCGCCGGCATTGGAAGACGTCCGGCTTCGGGTGAGAACCTTCATCGACGAAGTCGTCAAGCCCGGCGAGGCCAAGATCGGCGACCCCGAACGGATGGA
>JAYTZE010000121.1:0-8225 GCA_043742385.1 Ilumatobacteraceae bacterium | reverse complement strand
AGAAAGCAGCACATGAGCCGCAACGAGCGATGGGAAGTTGGAGAACGACCGTCCCTCGATGTTCGCGTGCCCGTCGGCACGGTCGAGGTGTACGCGGGTGACGCCGGCGTGGTGCTCATCACGATTGACGCCAGCGATGTCGACGATTTCGAGATCTTCAAGACCGGTGACCGGATCTCGGTGCGCCATCCATCGCGGTGGGGCAGGCGCGGTCGCCAGAGCCGGCTGGTTGCCCACGTACCGATCGGCACCGATGTGGAGCTCAACTCGACATCTGGTGAAGTGCGCCTCATCGGTCGTCTCGGTGTGGTGAGGATTCATACGGCATCGGGCGACATCGAAGTGGGAGACGCAGCCCGTCTCAACGTCACCACAGCCTCAGGCGACTGTACGTGTGGCGACATCGATGGCGAAGTCTCTGTCTCGTCGGTGTCAGGCGATTGCACCATGCGACGGGTGGGTGGCAGGCTCGAAGCAACGCTCATGTCCGGAGATCTGCGCGTCGACCTCTGCGACGGAGACCTAGCGATCGGATCGACCAGTGGCGACGTTCGAGTGGGGCGATGCGCGGGCTCCGACATCGCAGTGCGCTCGATCTCCGGCGACGTGCGTGTTGGCCTGCCCGCCGGCATTCGTGTCGAGGCCGAGATCTCGACCCTCAGTGGCCGAGCCACCTTGCCAGATCCGGTGCCGGCATCGGACGAGGGCGACCGCCGTCCCGTTCGATTGCATCTGAAGACGGTGTCTGGCGACATCCGGGTCGAACGGACCACCTGACTCGCCTCGTAGACTGGACCTACATGGATCACCGTTGTGTCTCTACGGCGATCGTCATGTTGCTCGCCGCCAATGCGGCTGCATCGGTGCGTGGCGAGTCGGTCTCCGCACCGGCCGGCGCATCGCATCAGGCCAGGCGCGATATCGCCTTCACGCCGACCCCGGTGTTCGCGGCGAGTATCGCCGGGTACGCACACAAGATTGCTGGGGAGCGAGGCCAAACACGCCGTCGTACCAAGCGCTCGTGAACTCCCCGGGCTGCACGTCCCCCGACGAGTGGTTGACCCGAATCGGCGACGTGTACGGCAACGCCGCAATGATTGGCGCCAACCTGGATCCCATCTCGGGCGATGCGCCCGGCGAGCCGCCGCTGGCGGCCGCCATCTTCTTGCACCGATTCTCGTATTCAGCCTCTGGAGCTAGTAAGTCGACCAGCGGCTGCGTCTCGCTGGCCCAGGACGACCTCGAGGTCGCTTTGCGGTTGATCGATCCGGGGCTCGGCGTGCAGTTCGCCATCGGCGAGCTGTCGTGGCTCCGGGACCAGGCCTAGCTTGCTCGGCGCCGGTCGTTCGAACCGGCCCATCAATCTGAACATGGCAATCGCCCCGCCGAACAGCGCCACTCCGACCAATCCTGAGCCGGCTTTGGTGCCCGCCAATGCGACCCACACTCCGAAAAAGGTCAGCAGCGCAACCATGAGCGCCAGCGACATCGTCCGCTGCTTGCCCAGGCGGTCTTGGAATGACGAGATCACGGCGGCCACGAACGCGGCGCAGGCGACAATGAAAATCGCCGCAAGCAGCGAGGTACCGTCGTCATCGGCGGCAGCGGTGGCTTCTGCCTGGCGCAACACGGCACGCTCCTGAGGGGATGCAAGGTGAATCTCCGAGATCGTGATGGGCTCAGCAGGTTGACGATCTCCACTGGTGGGGGTATCGGCGATCGCCGTGACCACGCTCATACCCGCCTCGACGAAGCCGATGGACGTGTAGTCGGGATCGAGTTGGGGGCTGGTGACGAGCACGATCACGATCATGGGAATGTCGCCGGGCTGGCCACTGTCGTACACGCTGAGCGCCCCGCGTACGTTGCCAACCTTCTCGCGCTCGACCGGCAGACCGGCAAGCTGCGCAGCGCCCGACTTGCCGGCCATCTGTATGTAGTACGTCGGTTCGACTCGGTTCACGACCGTGCCGTCGAAGTCGCCGGCGCTGAGAGCGAGCAGAAACTGCTCGACGTGTTTCGGAGCGTTCTCCGGAGCGAGTGCTATGAGGATCGGCCCCTGCGGGGTCGACAAGACGATGCGCGGATTCGTCTCGGGTGGTGTGTATGCAGCACATGGAGAGGCGAACATCAGCACACCAAGGCATGCCAAGCCGCCAATGCCAACCAGGCGGGTGACAAACCGTGGGCGCTTCATCGCCGACCACTGACGAGCCGCAACGACGATGACAGCGGTGATCGTGCTGCGGGATTCCGCAATTGCCAGATGACTCCGTCGACGAAGAAATGGTGGATCTGCACTGCGGCGAGCATGACGGCGGTGCTGAAGGCCAGCGGTTTGCCGAAATGACCGCCGAGGTGCGGCAGCGCCCAGAACAACGCGTACCCGCCGGCGATGTTGATCGCCATCCAGCGCGCAGACTCCGACCACACGTACTTCACCGATGGATCGCGTTGTCGCTCGGCGAGTCCGTCTTTGAGCTGCACGCTCCAGGCGATCAGCAGGTACTGCAGCGAATGGAAGAACGGCACCATGTAGCTGAATTGTCCTGCAGGCGTGGCGACGAACCAGACGTACTGCGTGAAGGCCGGTAGCACGACGATCAGCGGAACCCTGGGGCCGTTGTTGACGACCTTCCACAGCAGCATTGCGATCGTGGCGGCCAACGAGACCCACATCACCTTCGTCAGCGTCTGTGGAAGCCACACCGGCACACCGAGGGTCGGGTACTCCACTCCGTAGAACGGGTTCACGTGCAGGCCGACCTCGGCCCATGCACTCTGGACGGCGAAGGTCAAGAAGATGAACGCGGTCAGCGAATGGCGCAGCCAGCCGTCGATCACGAATCCAGTCCTGCGGGCGTACACCATGGTGATACCCAAGGTCTGCCCGGAAAAATGGTACGGCGACCACAGCAGATACAGCTTGATGAACAGCGGCGCGATCGCGTCGGGTGAGAGATAGCAACTGATCACCGCCGCAGTGAGGACCATCGGCGTGACATAGCTGGTCAGCGGATACTGTGCAATAGAGGAGCGCGAGTGATACAGCCGGTAGTTGGTCGACGCGAAGTGGGGATAGTTGCACACCCAGACGAGCGTCGCGGCGAGTGACGCGACCGATGGCGACGAGGCCAGCTCAGGGCGCATGCGAAAAATTGCGTAGAGCACCAGTGATGCGCCGCCAATCAACATCAGGTCGACGGGTGCGCTCACGAAGTAACGATCCGCGGGGCGAATCGTGGCGCGCGTGTGCGTCGGTGTCAGCGTGCTCGTGCTCATCCCAGCGTCCCTGCCATACGAATTGGCTTAAGACTAGTCCAACCTCGTCGGCAGTCCATCGGTGAGGCAGCAAATGGCCCATTTGACCCACTCGGGCTCCCACGGCCGACGGCTAGCGAAGCGGGCTAACGTGACCGCACCGACGACGACAGGGAGACCAATGCTGCTCAGCACCATGCAGGACTATCCGTTGACGATTCGACCTATTCTCGAACACGGACGCACGGTTCATGCCAACAGCAAGGTCATCACCTTCACCGGCGACGGATACGTCGAGGCGACGTTCGCCGAGGTCGCCAACCGCGCCGATCAGTTGGCTGCAGCACTGACCCGACTGGGTATTCAGTCCGGCGATCGTGTCGGCACGTTCATGTGGAACAACCAGACCCACCTCGAGGCGTACCTGGCCGTGCCCTGCATGGGTGCGGTGCTGCATACCCTGAACATCCGGCTGTTCCCCGAGCAGTTGGCCTTCGTGATCAACCATGCCGAGGATCAGGTGATCATCGTCGACGCGTCGATCATCCCGTTGCTCGCCAAGGTCCGCGATCAACTGACCTCGGTCAAGCACATCATCGTCAAGGGCGCGGGCGACACCTCGGCGCTCGGCGACACGCTGGACTACGACACGTTGCTGGCAGCCGAGCAGACCGGCTACGACTATCCCGATCTCGATGAGCGCACCGGCATGGCGATGTGTTACACGAGCGGCACCACCGGCAATCCCAAGGGGGTGATGTACAGCCATCGCAGCACATTCCTGCATTCGTTGATGGTCACCTCGACAGCCAACATCGCCCTTGCCGAAAGCGACAGGATGTTGGTGATCGTGCCTATGTTCCACGCCAACGCGTGGGGAACGCCGTACGCGGCGTGGATGGTCGGAGCCGACCTTGTCTTCCCGCAACAGTTCCTGCAGGCGGTGCCGCTGAGCCGGATCATCGAAGAGACCCGACCGACATTGACGGGCGCGGTTCCCACCGTCTTGACCGATCTGTTGAACAACGGCCGTGCAGCGGATCTGTCGTCGTTGCGGCTGGTGATGTGCGGCGGGTCCGCAGTTCCACGAGCGCTGATTCAGGGCTACGTGGACGTGTTCGGGGTTCCCATCGTGCAGGGCTGGGGCATGACGGAAACCAGTCCGGTGTGTGCGATTGGTCACCCGCCGAAAGACATGGGTGGCGACGACGAGGTCACGTGGCGAACACGGACTGGCCGAATCCTGCCCGGTGTCGAACTGCGCATCACCGACGACAGTGGGGCAACTGTTGCGTGGGATGGCGAATCACTGGGAGAGATCGAGGTGCGCGGGCCGTGGATCACCGCGTCGTACTACCTGGTCGACGATCCCGAGAAGTTCCACGATGGGTGGCTTCGCACGGGTGACGTCGCTTCAGTCTCCGCGAACGGCTACGTGATGATCAGCGATCGGGCAAAGGACGTGATCAAGTCGGGTGGCGAGTGGGTGTCGTCGGTCGACCTCGAGAACGCCCTGATGGGTCACCCGGATATCGCCGAGGCGGCCGTCATCGGTGTGCCCGACGAGCGATGGGACGAGCGTCCGCTGGCGTGTGTGGTGCGCAAGTCCGATTCGCAGGTCACCGCGGCGGAGCTGCGCGGCTGGCTAGCTGAGCGCACCGCCAAGTTCTGGCTGCCCGAACGATGGACGTTCATCGCCGAAGTCCCAAAGACCAGCGTCGGCAAGTTCGACAAGAAAGTGCTGCGCGCCCGGCACGCCGCTGACCAGCTCGACGTCGAGAAGCTGGCCTAGCCAGCGGCTGCCAGGGCCGCGGCCAGAGGCTCTGCCTCGCGGGCGCGCAGATCGGCGTTGACGCGTTGACGTTCGAGCAACTGCTCGAGTGTCTTGACGGCTTGAGGGATGGGGTGTTCGGAAAAGAATCCCTGCACGTCGGCTACGAGGTGCGCCGTGGTCAACGTCGTAATCGAGCCGACCATGCGCACGATCGTGTTGTTGGGGAATCGTTCGAGCAGTTCCGGCCACCGTCGACGGACGCTTTCCCACGCCATCGAGCCGTGCTGCCTGTTGGCGATGCACCGATTCAGCAGGAAGGGTGCGTCCTGAGTCTTGACGTCGCTCGAGAGGGCGAGATCGATCGTGCGACGGATCTGATCTTCGGTCGGGAAGTCGGCGAGCGCATACATGAACCGCAGCTTGAGCTGCGGTGTGTCTGCTGTACGGAAACGTTCTATGTACTGGTCGAAATCGATATCGGTTCCGATCGAGGCGACGGCTGTTGCAGCAGCGGCGGCCAGTTCTGGATCGGTCGAGTCATCGGCGAGCATGTCGCGACAGCGGGCCTGGGCGTCGGCATCGTTGCCCTGCACGGCGAGCAGGCTGACCACCAAGCCACGGAGCTTGGAGGCGAGGTCGGATTCGCCTTCAGGGGGCGCCCAACCGAGATCGGCGGTGACGGGACGGACGAGGTCGGCGATGCGTTGTTGCAGTGCCGCATATGCCGGCCCGTCGACGAGGCGGCCGAGACCACGCAGTCCAACTGCGATCGCCTGCCACACCGCAAGGTCGCGATCGCCCTGGAACGCTTCGACGAAGCTGAGGAAGTCGGCTGCGGCCAGTCTCCCGGTGATGACGGCGTTCCATGCGTCGTCGACCAGGTTGTATCGTTCGATCACGCTCAGACCCATCAGGGCGTCGCCGTCGAGGCGGGCGCGCAGCTCGTCGTCGTAGGCAACGCGCATGAACCCGTGTCCGCCGGCATTGACGACGACGGTGGTGTCGGGTGAGGGAAGCGCTATCCGCGCCTGAGCTGATTCGAGGAGCAGCTTCGACCCGACCCCATTGATCGACAGGTGGATCGGCACAACGAACAGCGTTGGATCGTCGGTGTCGGCATAGGCGAAGCGCTGTTGGTTCAACACCAGTTCGCTGCCGTCGAGGCGAGCCGAGATCAGCGGGTAACCCGGCTGCCAGATCCACGAATCCATCAACGTACGCACTGGCACCGTGGGGTTGACCTTCTCGATGGCATCCCACAGATCGCCGGTCTCGGTGTTGCCGTAAGCGTGCGTCTTCAAGTACAGGCTGATTCCCTGGCGAAATTCCTCGGTTCCGAGATACTGCTCGAGCATGCGCAGCAGCGAGCCGCCCTTCTGATACGTCAGCACGTCGAACATTCCGTCGCAATCGGCCGGCGCCTCGACCGGAAACTCGACCGAGCGTGTGCTGGCCAGCGAATCGGTCTCGAACGCTGCGCTGCGCTCGAGACTGAACGTCGTCCAGCGCAGCCAATCGGGCCGGAAGGCGTCGCAGCAGGCGATCTCCATGAACGTCGCGAAGGCCTCGTTCAGCCAGATCCCATTCCACCATCTCATCGTCACCAGATCACCGAACCACATGTGGGCGACCTCATGGGCAACGACGTCGGCGAGGTTCTGCAACTCGTACTGCGTTGCGGTCTTCGGATCGGCGAGCAACAGACTCTCGCGATACGTGATGCAGCCGAGGTTCTCCATCGCCCCAGCTGCAAAGTCGGGAAGAGCGAGCATGTCGACCTTGTCGCTCGGGTACGGAATGCCGTAGTAGCGCTGGTACCAGCGCAACGAGTACGCACCGATCTCCAGGGCGAACTCCGTGAGATGACCCTTGCCCGGCACATGGACGACGCGCAGGGGAATGCCATCGACATCGATCGGTTCGGTCGCTTCCAGCGGACCGACCACGAACGCGACGAGGTAGGTGCTCATCACCATCGTTGGCTTGAAGCGCACGACGTACTTTCCGTCGTCTCGAGCCAGGCGGCCGACCTCAGGACCATTGGAGACCGCCAGCAAGTCGGGCTCGACGATCAGCGTGATCTCGAAGACGGCTTTGAAGTCGGGCTCGTCGAAACACGGGAAGGCACGTCGGCAATCTGTTGCTTGCATCTGGGTCGTGGCAATGACTCGTTCGACGTTGTCGGCGTCGTTGAACGTGCTGCGGTACCAGCCGCGCAGCTTGTCGTTGAGCGTGCCGTTGAAGGTGATGTCGATCACGGCGTCGCCGACATCGAGTGCGGACTGGATCACCAGCCGCTCGGCGACCGTATCGAGGTGAAACTCGACCTCTGTGCCGTCGATGTGGACCGAGGCGATGTCCAACTCGTCGGCGTTGAGCGCTACCGACTCGACCGGTTCGGTCGAGGTCACGTCGATCGAGACCGTGCCCGTGAAGGTCGCGCTGCCGAGATCCGGTTCGAGCGACAGGCGATAACGGCTCGGAACAACGATATGCGGAAGGCGGTAGGGGCTGTCGCTCACGGCAACGAGCGTACCCGCGGCGACTGTGGCCGGTAGTCTGCACCGTCGTGCCGGGAATTCAGTATGACGTCGTCGGGATCGGCAATGCGCTGGTCGATGTCATCGCTCATGCCGACGACACGTTCATCGCTCGACACGAGTTGGTGAAGGGGTCGATGACGTTGGTCGACACCGATCGAGCGCTGTATCTGTACGAGGCTCTCGGTGGTGCGATCGAGATGAGCGGAGGATCTGCCGCCAACACGATGTGCGGCGTCGCCTCGTTCGGAGGCACGGCGGCGTACATCGGCAAGGTCAGCGATGACGAGCTCGGCCGAGTGTTCGGCCATGACTGCCGCGCGGTCGGCGTGCAGTTTCGCCCGGGTGAGCCGGCCGAGGGCACACCGACGGGTCGATGCATCATCGTGGTCACACCCGATGCGCAGCGAACGATGAACACCTACCTCGGTGTGTCGTCGCTGCTCTGCCCGACCGACATCGATGCCGACACGGTTGCCGTTGGCGAGGTGCTGTACATGGAGGGCTACCTCTACGACCGGCCCGAGGCCAAGGAGGCCTTCCGCTATGCCGCGCGCGTGGCTCACGCCAACGATCGTCTCGTCTCGCTGACGTTGAGCGACTCGTTCTGCGTCGACCGCCACCGCGACGACTTTCGGGCGCTGGTGACC
>JAYTZE010000120.1:0-4205 GCA_043742385.1 Ilumatobacteraceae bacterium | reverse complement strand
GAACAGACCGTCGGCGTTCGACCCGAAATCGATGTCGACATCGTCACGATCGAGCAGCTCGCCCTTCATGGTCATCAAGCCTGCGGCCAGCTTGGTGTCGCCGATGTCGATCGCCAAGATGACGTCGCGGGTGTCACTCAACTCGGCGTGCCGTCTCGATCAGATTGATCTCGTACAACACCATGTCGAGCGCGTCGGCGCTGACCATCGCCGAATGTTGCTGCGGATGCTCGGCGGTGATGCAACTCGCCAGCGGCGTGAGCAGCGTCCACGGCGTCGGATGGCAGAACTGCACGACGCTGTACCGCTCGCCGCTGTACCCCGGTGCGGCGACGACTCGATGGATGCCGGTGGGCAACATGCCGTTGGTCAACCGTTCGAGCATCATCCCGGTGTTGATGATCACCTGGCCCTCTGGAGCGACGGTGTCGACCCAATCGTCGCCCACCTTCACCTGCAGTCCAGGTGCCGTTGCTCGAGGCAGGGCGGTGATGAGGTTGATGTCGCCGTGCTCGCCCGCCCACACATGGGAACCTCCGGGCGACTCGGGCATCGGTGGGTAGCGAAGGGCTCTGGTGAGGGTCGCGCCGTTGTGGGTCATCTCGTCGAAGAGTGACTCATGGCACCCGATCGCCTCGGCGATCACCCGCAGGAAGCGTCGCTGGGTGTCTTCGATTCGATCGTGGAACAGATTCAGCAGCTTCTGGCTGCCGGGAATTGCGGCCTCAGGAAGCACCTGAGCGCCGTAACGATGCGGATATCGGTCACGGAGTGGATGGCCCGGCGGCAGTTCCCTGCCCCAATTGAGCATCTCTTTCCAGTCCGGTACATCGCTCGACGCCGCCGTTTCGACCAACAGGCCGGTATACCCCGTCTGACCATGACTTTCAGGCGCGGTGAAGCGTTGCTTGACCTCCTGTGGCATCGAAAAGAACTCGGCCAACATGCCGTACGCGCTGTCGAGGAGGTCTTCGGACAGGTCATGACGGGTGTACACGAATCCGGTTGCCAGACTGCGACGGACGCCGTCGACGACCGCGGCCCGTTGCGCGGGAGTGCCGCGCTCGAACGCCAGCAGATCGACATCGAGAATGTCATCCATTTGCCCGAGCGTAGCTCGCCACATTCCCCCAGGTAGAACGGCGAATTCTTCGTTCGGATCGAAACCTCGGTAACACTTACGGCGTGTCAAATTTGTGGCGTATGCAGTTTTCACGATGAGCGAGGCATCAGAGGTCAAGGTCGTCGAGACCGTTGACTCGCTGTTTCGCGCTCATTATGGACGGCTGGTTCGTGCGCTCACATTGGCATGCGGCGACCGCGAGGTCGCAGCCGACGCCGTGCAAGAAGCCTTCGTGAAAGCCCACTTGCACTGGCGCCGAATCCAGCAGTACGACGATCCGGTCGGTTGGATCCGTCGTGTCGCCATCAATCGTCTACACGACGATCATCGTCGCCAGACCCGGAAAGGCCGAGCACTGCAGCGCCTCGCCGGCGAGCCACCGGTCCAGGCCGTCGCGCAGCATGGCTTCGACTCGGACTTGCCGATGATGCTGGCCCAACTGCCCAAGCAGCAACGCATCACGATGGCGTTGTTCTACGTCGACGAGTTGTCGATCGCAGAAGTGGCCGTCGCCCTCAACGTGAGCGAGGGCGCCGTGAAGTCATATCTACATCAGGGCCGCGCACGACTTCGTAGCGTGGTAGCAAGCGGGGAGGAGGTGCTTTCGGATGAGTGAGTTCCACGATCCCGATCTGCGCCAGCAACTGGGTCGCCTGAGCGGCCCCTATCCAGACGACAACGTGGCGTTTGCAGCGTGGCAGCGTCGTGTTGGCCAGGTTCGGCGTCGCCGGGCAGTGGCCTGGACCACCGCAGCGGCGATGTCGCTCGTCGTCGGAACGGTCGCGGTCGCAGCTGTGCAGAGCCCGCGCAACCATTCGATCGTGCCAGGCAAGTCGTCCGAAACCAGCGCCGAGGTCACGCTCAGCGTCGCCACGACCGACGACGACGATTCGTCGACTACCGAGTCAACAGCAGCCAAAACCAGCACGCCCGTCGTGTTGGCATCTGATACCACAGCCAGCAGCGAAGTCGTTGAGACGTCGATGCCCGAGACCGAAAACACCGAGGCCGGCGGCTCGTCGAACGGGTCGGGCGGCTCGCGTTCGACTCCGGCACCTGGCGGTTCACTGGCCACGCAAACATTCAACTCCGTCGGCGGCAGCATCACCGTGCGCCAGGACGGCGATCGACTCACCCTCGTCGGCGTCAGCGCCGCCGCTGGGTTCGAAGCAGACGAGAACCGCAAGTCCGGCGGCAAAGTTGAAGTCACTTTCAGGTCGAGGAATCACCGGTCGCAGATCTCGGTCGAGGTGTCCGACGGCATCATGGATCCCAGCATCTCCGAGAATTCCGACGACGATAACGAGACCACCACCAGCGCCGATGAGTCCGACGGAGATCACGGTGGCAATAGTGGCAGTGGTGGCAACGACAACGACTGAGTCGATCTGCTGAAATGACAGTCGGTGAAGACCGATTGGAACCCAGTGCTTCGTGCAGAGTTCGACAAGCCGTACTGGAACGACTTACAGCAGTTCGTGGCAGCCGAACGGGCCCGGCACACCGTCTTTCCGCCGCCGGATCAGGTCTTCGCTGCCCTGCACCTGACGCCGTACGAAACCACCCGCGTCGTATTGCTTGGCCAGGACCCGTACCACGGCCCGCAACAAGCGCACGGCCTGTGCTTCTCGGTGCGTGACGGGGTGCAACTGCCGCCGTCGCTCGTCAACATCTACACCGAGCTCCGCAACGATCTCGGCATCGACACGCCGGCGCACGGCAATCTCGAATCGTGGGCTCGCCAAGGTGTGCTGATGCTCAACACCAGCCTCACGGTGCGGTCGGGCGCCGCTGCCTCGCATCAGGGCAAGGGATGGGAGATCTTCACCGACGAGGTGCTGCGCACCGTCAACGCCAAAGCACATCCTGTGGTGTTCATCTTGTGGGGCGCGCACGCCCGCAAGAAGCAGGCATTGATCGACACACAGCGGCACACCGTGATCGAGTCGGCGCATCCTTCGCCGCTCAGCGCCTACAACGGATTCTTCGGCAGCAAGCCCTTCAGCCGCACCAACGAAGCCCTCGTCGCCGCAGGTCTGGCTCCCATCGACTGGCGCCTCCCGCCCTAATTTCTACATCTCCGCAAGGTCCCCATTGGGCGCGATATTACGCCTGAGCTGGCATTTTCCGCGCCCGTGGGTGCGGCAACACGCCTGAGACGGCACTTTTCGCGCCCAACGGGCGAGACCCGGTGGCAGGGAAGCGAGCTCAGCCGGCCGGACTTGGGTAGTCGCCGGGGGCCTCACCGGGAGGAGGTGAGGTGTACAGGGCGACGGCGCCGGCGGGGTCGAACATCTTGTCGGTGGTCGGCCACTCCCCAGGCAGGTAGCGCTGACCGGCGTCGGCGTACTGGTACATGCCAACGCCGTCCTTGCGGATCTCGTCGGGACCGGTCGCAACAGGATCCCACCAGATCGCGGTGGCATCGTCGACGCCGAGGTAGTCGTCGTCGGGCCAGTAACCCCTGTCGCCGTACGTGAGATATGGCTGACTGATCGCGAGCGCGTCGGCGGTAGCGGGCAGCGCGAACACAGCATCGTGGAATGTGTCGGGTGTGAGATTGGGGCCGACGCCCTGCACGACCGCGAAGAACAGTGCGGGGTTCGGCGCGAAGAGGGCGATGGATCCGTCGGCGGGCGGGTCGACGCCGTTGAACCATTTGTAGATGTAGAACGCACCGATCTGATCCGACGGCGTCCGGGCCGCGAGCTGCGTGACACCGAAGGCATGAGCCCATTGCTGTTGGTCGTACGTTCGCGCGAATGCGGTGACGTCGACCAGTGTGCTGGCAGAGACGACCCACTCCGGGAAGTACTCCTGTGCCGTTGCTTCCTTGGTGAAATCACGAGGTGCGACGGGATCGCCACTGAACACGATCGTCGTGACACCCGCAGCCTTCATTCGGGTGATCACCTGCGTCGCCGTTGCCTGGATCGTGATCGGGTCGAGCTGATAGGCGATGACTTCGGCGAATGGCGAACCCGCCGCTTCCATATCGGCCGCAAACTTGTCGGCAAGCTCCTTGGCCGCCCCGCTGTTCTCGAGATACAGCAGGCCAAGCGTGCGAGGTTGATCCTTCACA
>JAYTZE010000119.1:0-2050 GCA_043742385.1 Ilumatobacteraceae bacterium | reverse complement strand
CGTTGGTCGACGAGGTGGGGGCCGACCCGGGGCGACTGCGC
Organism: Ilumatobacteraceae bacterium; assembly: GCA_043742385.1. Taxonomy (GTDB): domain Bacteria; phylum Actinomycetota; class Acidimicrobiia; order Acidimicrobiales; family Ilumatobacteraceae; genus JAENVT01. Next base: position 2,009 of record JAYTZE010000119.1, on the reverse strand, counting down.
ATCGGTGTACTCGACCGTTCGCCCAACGTGCCATCGCATGCCGATTGCGAAGCCGCTGTCGCGGCCGCGGCCAAACTGCTCGAATCGCTGGGTCACGATGTCGACGACAGCTCGCCGGTGGCGCTCACCGACCCTGGCTTTCCCGATCGCTTCATCACCGTTGTCGCGAGTGCCACCGCTCACGATGTGCGGATCATCGAAGGCATCCTCGGCAGGCCTCTGGCCGATGGAGATCTCGAACCCGACAACGTGTTCTACGGCGAGATCGGCAAGTCACTCTCGGCCGTCGACTACCTACTGACCCTCACCGCGCAGAGTACGTGGTGTCGCGACATGCTCTCGTGGTGGCACCCATCCGACGGCAGCATTGGTCACGACCTCCTGCTCACTCCGGTGATCGCTACCCCGCCTCCGCCGATCGGCTTCCTGTCGGGCCCGGAGGGTGGCCTGCGGGTAGTCGAGCTGCTGCAGTTCACCGCGCAATTCAATGTCACCGGCCAACCGGCAATCAGCCTGCCGCTGTACTGGACGGCCGAAGGCCTGCCCGTCGGCGTGCAACTGGTCGCTGCCTACGGCCGAGAAGACATCTTGGTGCGCATCGCCGCGCAGCTCGAAGCCGCCCAGCCGTGGGCATCGCGGCGGCCAGCAGTCAGCGCGTGATGGAAGCAAGTCTGGCGCGCTCCGCGTACTGCGACGCGGCGGTCTTTGCCGACGAACAGCGTCTGGCGATCAGTACGTCGTGGGTGTGCATCGGTCGCGGCGCCTCGATCGGCGCCGAAGCCGGCTCGTACCGACTGACCTCGGTTGCGGCAGAGCGGATGCTGGTCGTGCGCAACGGAGATGGCGGATTGGGCGCATTCGCCAATCGGTGCATTCACCGTGGCACCGAGCTGGTCGACACGACCTCTGCGGCGATGTCGGCGTGCTTCGACTCAGTCATCCGGTGCCCGTATCACTTCTGGGCGTATGGATTCGACGGGTCATTGCACGTCTCGCCATGGGTCGACGACATTGACCCTGCCGAGTTCAGCTTGCATCGCTACAACCTCGGTGAGTGGGGTGGTTTCGTGTTCATACGACTCGCCGCCGACGGCCCCTCCTTGGTCGACGAGCTCGGTCCGATCAGTCAGCGCGTGCGCCGCTTCCCGCTCGACCAACTGATCGTCGGTCGGGCGATCACCTACGACGTCGCCGCCAACTGGAAAGTGATCGCTGAGAACTACAACGAGTGCTACCACTGCGGCCCCGTACATCCTGAGCTGTGCGAATTGGTGCCGTCGTTTCGCGTACGAGGCGGCGGAGCGCTCGATTGGGAGCAGGGCATCCCGCATCGACCCGGTGCCGACACCTACACCGCGACCGGCACCAGCGAGCGGGCCTCGTTCCCCGGGCTCAACGAGGGCGAGCGGACCAACCACTTCGGAGAACTGATCTATCCCAATCTGATGTTGTCACTGTCGCGCGACCACGTCGCCGCGTTCCTCCTCCAACCGGTAGAAGCCGGTCGCACCATGATCGAATGCCAACTGCTCTTCCACCCCGATGAGGTTGCCAAGCCCGACTTCGATCCGTCTGACGCCGTCGACTTCTGGAACATGGTCAACTTGCAGGACTGGTCGATCTGCGAGCGCGTGCAGCGCGGCATGAGCAGCCGATCATTTCAGCACGGTTGGTATGCGCCCATGGAGGACCCAAGCCTCGATATCCGACGTTGGTGGACCGGGAAGATGCACGGCTCCGCGGACTGAGACGTGCCTCGGTCAAGTTGAATGCCGCCGTAACTACACCAGCCAGTTTGGCTCCCACGCCGGGTCGGTCAGGGCCGGGCGATCCAGGCGAAATGGGCCGAGGTCGCAGCCGAATTCGCCACCGCTGGCCAAGGCCGCCAGTGCCTGGCCGAACCAGGCGACGAACTTGTAGCCGTGACCGGCACCAAGGGCGACGTGAATGTTGGGGTGTCCGGGCAGTGCGTCGACCACGAAATCGCGATCGGGTGGCAGCGTGTAGAG
>JAYTZE010000118.1:0-4206 GCA_043742385.1 Ilumatobacteraceae bacterium | reverse complement strand
TTGACGTTCACCTTGCCACCAGCGGTTGCTGAGGGCAAGGCTGCTGCTGGAAGCCGCGGTGCTCTGGGGAGAAGCGCTCTCCGCAGAGCCGCAGGAGGTGGCAACCAGCAGCAACGAACCGACGAGGCCGGTGGCAGCGAGCAGGCGTGGTGCTCGACGAGATGTCACGTCAGAGGGTCCACATCCGGCAAGCTGGCGAGGTATTCCTGAACCTCTTCGTCGGTCCAGAACTGCCCCATGACTGCCTGCTCGGCAACGGCGACACCTCGGACAGCGGCGAGATTCGCGTCGCCGATTTCCTTGGGTCGCTTCCGCAGTGTGAGTTAGGACTTAGGGCTTACTCAATGAGTCATAAGGAGTAAGACTTCAACAAGAATCGTACGCTCGGTGACGGTCGCTCTATGCTCTGCGGGGCCTATGGAGATTGTACTTGTTCGTCATGGAGAGCCTGAATGGGTGCGAGAAGGGCTGAATGTGGTCGACCCGCCGCTCACCGAGCGCGGTCGCCGGCAAGCGGAATGTGTGGCCGCGGCATTGCATGGCGAGGAGTTTGACGAGATCGTGATCTCTCCACTTCGGCGCCCGCGCCTCACTGCAGCACCCGCGCTGGCGCAGTTCGGCGCCGACGAGGTGATCGAGGCCTGGTTGGAGGAGATACGCGAACCCAACTGGCACGGCACCCCGGCTGAGCTGGCTCGCAAGGCATACGAAGAGGAGCGCTCACGCACTGCATCGGCGCGCTGGGAGGGTCTGGTCGGGGGCGAAGCGGCCCGCGATTTCGTCGAGCGCGTGCGCGCGGGCGCAACCGACTTCTTGGCGGCCCGGGGCATCTATCGCAGCAAGCAGACGTTGCCGGTTTGGCACATGGACCAAAGCGATCGTCGCATTGCGGTGTTTGCCCACGCCGGCACCAACGGCGTGATCCTTTGCCACCTTCTTGGTCTCGACCCGGTGCCGTGGGAGTGGGATCGTTTCGTCACCGGCCACGCTTCGATCACGCGGTTGTCGACGATGGAATTGGCCGATGGCCACACGTTCAGCTTGACCAAGTTGTCAGATGTCGAGCACCTCGCGGTCGACGACCGAACCGGTTAGCGTCGGTCACCAGGTACAGCGCATTCGTTTGACGCCGTTGATGAACGCACTCTGCAGGTAGTCAGGCTCCGACGAGATCTCCAGCGTTGGCAACCGGTTGCGGATCTCGTCGAAGATCACGGCGATCTCGCGTCGTGCCAGGTTGGCGCCGAGGCAGAAGTGCGGGCCGCCCGCACCGAAGCCAACCTGTTGCGGCTGCAGCGAGCGAGTGATGTCGAAGTCGTCGGCGTTCACGAAGACGCTTTCATCACGGTTGGCCGAGTTGTACCACAGCACCACTTTCTGACCGGCCTTGATCTTGGTGTTGTTGACGACGGTGTCTTCGGCGACCGTTCGTCGAAAGTGGATGACCGGCGTCGAGCAGCGGACGATCTCGTCGACAGCGGTCTTGAGGTGTCCCTCGTAGTCGTCGAACCACAACCGGCGTTGATCAGGATTATCAGTCAACAGCTTCATACCGTGGGCGATGGCGTTGCGAGTGGTCTCGTTTCCGGCGACGACCAGCAGGATGAAAAACGATCCGAACTCTTGTGACGTCAGCCGTTCGCCGTCGACCTCGGCATGCATCAGCACCGAGGCGATGTCGTCGCCGGGGTTGGCGCGTCGGTCGTCGCCCAACTGCTGCGCGTAGGCGAACATCGACATCAGCACGCCGATCAACTGCTCGTACGAGCCGACGTACTCGGGATCGCCGACGCCCAGGATGACGTTCGTCCACTGAAAAATTTGCGCTTCGTCGCTGGGTGGGATGCCCATCATCTCGCAGATGATCTGCAAGGGCAGCGGGGCGGCGACCTGCTCGACGAAGTCGCATTCGTCGTCGGGGAACTGCTCGATCAGCCGATCGATGATGGCTGTCGCCTTGGTGCGTACATAGCCCTCGACCTGGGTGATCTGTTTCGGAGTGAATCCCTTGGCGACGATGTTGCGCAGGCGAAAATGCCTGGGGTCGTCCATTGCGATCATTGACCCGATGAACTCGTTCATCTCCTGTGGTATGTCGCCGATGTTGACCCCGCGACCGCTGATGAACACCTGCGGGTTGCGACTGGCAGCCCACACATCGTCGTACCGGGTCACTGCCCAGTAGCCAGGTCCCTTTGGCAGGGGGCTGTCTTCGTACTCCCATTCGTCGAAGAAGACCAGCTCGTCGGCCTTGCGCAATGCCCGGAATGCGCCATGGCGATAGTCGCGAGAAGCGAGCCAAAATTCGGGATCGGACAACTCGAATGTGCCGACTGCGACATCGGGGGTCATGCGAGCGAGCGTAGTGATGACACAGGTTCACCGTAGGCTCGTGCCGTGCTGACGTTTGCGGAGATAGAGCGTGCGCTCGTGGTCACGGCCCATCCTGACGATGTCGATTTCGGTGCAGCGGGTACGGTCGCCACCCTCACCGATGCCGGTGTTCACGTGACGTACTGCCTTGTCACCGACGGCGACGCCGGCGGCAGCGACCGCTCGATGCCACGACACGACATGGCCATGTTGCGCCGCAAGGAACAGACCGACGCGGCCAACCAGGTCGGCGTCACCGATCTGGTGTTCCTCGGCCACGGCGACGGTCGTGTGCAGGCAACGTTGCAGTTGCGCGCCGACATCAGCGCCGTCATCCGACGTGTTCGCCCGAGGGTTGTCATCACGCAATCGCCGGAACGCAACCTCGACCGCATCTACGCCAGTCATCCGGATCACCTTGCGGCCGGCGAAGCAGCGCTGTGCGCCGTCTATCCCGATGCTCGCAATCCGTTTGCCTTCCCCGAACTGTTCGACGAAGACCTCGAGCCGTGGGCGGTCGACGAGGTGTGGGTCATGGGTGGCGCCAGCGGCACACATCCCATCGACGTCACCGCGGCCGTCGACCGCAAGATCTCGGCATTGATGTGCCATTTCAGCCAACACCCCGATCCGGTGCGCACCGCCGCCATGGTCCGCGAGTGGATGGCCAACACCGCCAAGCAGTTCGGACTGCCGGACGGCGCGTCCGCCGAGACGTTTCGAGTCGTCGACACCCGTTAACTTCCATTTGAGAACAACAAGGGGAATCACCATGCCGGAAGCAGTCATTGTCGCCACCACCCGCAGCCCGATCGGTCGGGCCAACAAGGGTTCGCTCACCACGCTGCGCCCCGACGACATGTCGACGCAGATCATCGAGGCGCTCATGAAGAAGGTGCCGCAGGTGCAGGGTTCTGACGTCGACGATCTGATGATGGGCATCGGTCAACCGGCCGGCGAGGGCGGCTTCAACATTGCCCGCGTCGTCGCTGTGCTGGCCGGGCTCGACAACGTGCCCGGCGTGACCGTCAACCGCTACTGCTCGTCGAGCCTGCAGACCATCCGCATGGCGTTCCACGCCATCAAGGCCGGCGAGGGTGACTGTTTCATCGCCGCCGGGGTCGAGACCGTCAGCCGATACGCATCCGGCGCCAGCGACACGGCTCCCAACGCGATCTTCAAGCCGTCGGGCGAGCGCACCAAGCTGCGTGCTCAAGGCGGACAGGGCACGTGGACTCCGCCGTCCGGGTTGCCCGACATGTACATCGCCATGGGCCAAACGGCCGAGAACGTGGTCGAGGCCGAGGGTGTCACCCGCGAGGAGATGGATCGATTCGGGGTGCGCTCACAGAATCTCGCCTGTGAGTACGCCGACAACGGCTTCTTCGACAACGAGATCACCCCACTGATACTCGAGGATGGCACCGTGGTCAGCAAGGACGACGGGCCCCGACCAGGTACCAACTACGAGACCGTCAGTCAGCTGAAGCCTGTATTCCGACCCGATGGCACGATCACTGCCGGTAACGCCTGTCCGCTCAACGACGGCGCCGCCGCAGTGATGGTGATGAGCGACGCCAAGGCCAAGCAACTGGGCATCACGCCCTTGGCGCGTATCGTCGCGTCCGGTGTTTCGGGGATCAATCCGGAGATCATGGGCCTCGGTCCCATCGAGGCGTGCAGGCAGGCACTCAGCCGGGCCGGCATGACCATCGATCAGATCGACCTCGTCGAGATCAACGAGGCCTTTGCCGCCCAGGTCATCCCGTCGGCCAAGCACCTCGGCATCCCCATGGACAAGCTCAACGTGCACGGCGGCGCGATCGCCCTCGG
>JAYTZE010000117.1:0-2053 GCA_043742385.1 Ilumatobacteraceae bacterium | reverse complement strand
CGATCCCGATCGAGTTCAACCCGGTCGATTCGCCCTGCTCGCTCGCCGACGTGGAGCGGCGTGTCGCCGGGAGCGAACTTGCCCAGCCGGCGGTGTCGAGCTGGCAGCCGGCGCTGTGCGCCGGCGGCGCGTTGCCGCCGTACTCGTACGCGCCGCTCGGCGACGCCGCGGCTCGCCAGTTGTTGACAAATCCGGTCGCCGGCGCACCGGGGATGATCGTCGTCTCGCGCCCGATCCCGGCGACTGCCGTCAATCCGGCCAAGCCGATCGTCTATGCACCGCTCAGTGTGTCGGGCCTGGTCATCGGCATGAACGTCGAGCGCAGCCCGCGATTCGATGCTCCCGAGGCGGCGCAGCTGCTGTCAGGTGTGCGCGTCGCCGAGCTCAACCTGACCCCGCGCCTGGTGGCCAAGCTGCTCACCCAGTCGTACAGCCGCCAGGTCACGATCATCCAACCGCCCAACTATGAGTGGATCGTGAACAATCCAACGCATCTCGGCGTGGACCCCGACTTCCTCCAGTTCAACCCCGAGTTCGAGCAACTCGAGATATTCGAGAGTCGGAACTTCAGTGGCCTTCAGTTGCCGGCCGGCAACTCCGACGCCGCCCGGCAGGTTTGGGATTGGGTGCTTTCCGATCCGGAAGCGCGGGCCTGGCTCGATGGCGCAGCAGACGCGTGGGGTATGCGGGTGAACCCCGTCTACGCCACGGTCGCTACGGTCAATCCGTCCGGGATCGCGTTCGGGGATCCCCTGCCGTCTTCGTTTCCGAAGGCCGATCCGAACTGTTACCAGGCGCCGCCCAGGGGGATCAACAACTCGATCGTGCCTCCACTGCTGTGCGGCACCGATTGGATGCCGTACGCCCGGGGCTTTGCCGATGCCGCCGTGATCACCAGGAAAGCCTTCGACGGCGCGCGGATCTCGGAGAACCCGTACGCACAGTCCGCGAGTGAGGTCTGGTCCAGGGGACTCCCACAAATACTTGGCCGTAAGGCAATCCTGTCAGTCACCGATACCACTTCTGCAGCCCAGTACGGGATCCAGATGGCTCGACTCAGCAGGGCGGGCGACGATGGCCCAGATCGTGCCTTCATCGCAGCCAACGCCGCCAGCCTCCAGGCCGGTGTGGCTTCGATGGAGCCCGGCGACAATCCGGACGTGCTCGAACCGAGTCCTACCACGCAATCGCCGGGCGCCTATCCACTCACGACGGTGACCTACGCAGCAGTCTCACCGCTGGCCATCGACGACCAGGCACGCGACGAATACGCGGCCTTCATCGAGTACGCGGCTGGAGCAGGACAGGTGCCCGGACCTGCGTTCGGCCAGCTGCCAAACGGATACCTGCCGCTACCTGCAGCCCTGCGGACCCAGGCGGCGTCAGCAGCGAATCTGGTCCGCGACATGCTCCCAACACCTGCTGCGCCGATCACCACAACGACCACGCAGCCGACTGCGACCACCCAGCAGGCGGTCACCGAGCAGGCCGCGGCAGCCGAGCAGGCCTCGGCCGAGCAACCGGTCACGACCAGGCGGCGGGCGACGACGTCGCGCCCGACCGCACAGCCAGCTGCTGTCGCCGAAACGCCCGCGATCACCGAGTCGTCGTCGACCACCGAACCGCTTGCCACCGCTGAAGTGTCGAATCCCACCAAATCGGCGGCGCTCCCCGACCCAGCCGAGCCTGAGTCGTCTGGCTCCACAGTGCTCACGCCAATCATGTCAATGAGTCGCAGCCGTTTTGCAGTTCCTGGCATCGGGGTGATGGCCATGGCGTCGGCGCTCGGCGCGCTGGAGATCACGAAACGTCCCCGCCGTTCACTCCTGAGTGACATCGGTGACTCCGACCCGGTCGGCGACGATTGACGTGCGGCATCTCTTCTACGCCCGCTCGGGCGGCCGACGCCGCGGTGTGCTGCTGGCTCTCGCGCTGTTCTCGGTATGCCCCGCCGTGTTGACCTTCGGCTCGACAGCCGATGCCAGTGTCGACGCCCCCGTGGATGCCGGGGATGTCGTTGTCGTTGCAGCCAATCAAGAGAAGCAGGTCTTCG
>JAYTZE010000116.1:0-18307 GCA_043742385.1 Ilumatobacteraceae bacterium | reverse complement strand
CTGAAGGAAGGGGCGGGTAACGGCAAGTCCGTTCGCGACCTTCTCGATGAGGCGCGCACCGCCGAGGCCGACGATCTGATTCGGGCCCGATCGTTGGTGCAGCAGGCCAGGGTGTTGGCCCGCTCGAACGAGGACCAGCAAGGTGAAGCCGAAGCGTTGTACCGACTGGCCAGCGTCACCTACCAGCTCGGTCAGCTCGACGAGGCATTCGGTTTGGCCCTCGAAGCACGGGATCTGGCCCGCCGGTGCGCGGCACCGGTCGTCGAAGTCTGGGCGCTCAATCTCGTCGGCATCGTCCACCATCAAGCGGGCAACTACTCCCAGGCCCTCGAGAACCTGTTGCAGGCGTTGGAGATCTATCGGTCGACTGCCGATCTCGCTGACCTTGGCAACCTGCTCAACACCATCGCTGCCGTTCATCACAGCTTGCGCGACACCGACAGGGCGATCGTCACCTACGAGGCCGCGCTCGAGGCGAACCGAAAGAGCCCGAGGCGCGGATTCGACGCGATCACGCTGGCCAACATGGCCAAGGTGCGCGCCGAGCGCCAAGAGAATCTGCTGGCCGTCAGCCTCGGCGAGGCGGCGCTGGAAATCGCCCGTGAGCACCTTCCCGAACACGTCGCCGAGATCCTGGCCAACCTTGCTGAGGCCTATGCCGATCTCCACCTGCTGCCTCAGGCCAATGCATGCCTCGACGAGGCAGACGAGTCGCTCACCCGCATTGCCACGCAAGTCGGGCGCACGTCACCGATGGCACTCGTCGCCGTGCAAATCGCCCGAGGTCGAGTGCGCATTGCCAACGGGGACACCGGCGACGCGATCACCACACTCGAGAAGGCGGTCACGGTTGCCCAACAGAACGAGTTCTCTGACATGGAACTCATCGGCCATGGACTGCTCGCCGAAGTCTTCAAGACGCTCGGCCGATTCGAGGAAGCGCTGCTGCATCGTGAGGCGTGCACGGAGATCCACGAACAGATCTTCAACCGCGACACCGACCTGCGGATCAAGACGCTGCAGATCTCGCACGACACCCTTGCAGCCCGCGACCAGGCCGAGCTCCTACGCGTGCGAACGACCGAGCTGGAAGAGCTGGTCACAGCCCGGACGCAGGACCTCGAAGAGCAGCACTACGAGGCATTCGAACGGCTGGCCGCGATCGCCGAGTATCGGGATCCAGATTCCGGCGAGCACTCCTCGCGGGTGGGTGAGTTGGCGGCGGAGCTTGCACTGCAGTTGGGTGAGGATCGGGTTTGGGCGGAGGAGCTTCGTCTGGCTGGACGCCTGCATGATGTCGGCAAGGTCGGTGTGCCCGATGCCATTTTGCAGAAGCCGGGATCCCTGACCGACGCCGAATTTGCGATCATGAAGACCCACACGACCGTCGGAGCCACGGTTTTCGCCGGCAGCCGCTCGACTTTGATCCAGCTCGCAGCGGAAGTGGCAATCTCCCATCACGAGCGCTGGGATGGCAGTGGCTATCCCGCCGGGCACAAGGGTGAGGCGATCCCACTCAGCGGACGCCTCGTCGCAGTTGCCGACGTGTACGACGCGCTGGTCACTGCGCATCGCTACAAGCACGCCTGGTCGACGGCCGAGGCTGTCAGTCACATCGTCGCGGCCAGAGGCACTCAGTTCGAGCCGCGTATCGTGGACGCGCTGGTCGAGGTCATCGACAGGCGCCAAGCGGACTAGGCCATACACTCACGAAGATGTCGGCGGCCCGATCCGATCGCATCACGACACGGACGAGAAGTCCAAAGTGGCAGAACGTACCGGTGCGGATCGAGATGCTCGAGTGCATCAACTGCGATGCCTGCCTGCGTGCCTGCCCGCCCCAGTTCGGGGCGATCTTCAACCATGGGCCCGACGTGGTGATCCTTCCCGAACTGTGCAGTGGCTGCGACAAGTGTTTGCCGGCGTGTCCGGTGAATTGCATCTACCCCTTTCCCGAGTGGCAGGCAGCCGGAGTGCCGGACGACTGGTGGGAGGAACCACTGTCATCCAACGATCCCTACGTGTGAATCCACAAGCCGCTGCCATAATCGTCGCCATGACCAATCCCATCCTTCCCGGTGCCGAGCCCTGGTCGCATGTCGGCGACGGTCAACACGGCGCCGTCGTCCTGCACGGTTTCACTGGCAACCCGTACTCCATGCGTGGTATTGCCGACGCCCTCGCCGACGTTGGGTTCCACATCGAACTGCCACGGCTGCCCGGGCACGGCACCGTCGTCGACGACATGCTGCCGACTCGTTGGGCCGATTGGACGGGCGAGGCCGAGGCTGCCTATCAGCGCCTGGGCCAGCGAGCCAACCACATCGTGCTCGTCGGCCTCAGCATGGGAGGTTCCCTGACTCTGCGTCTCGGCGCCGATCATCCCGAGATCGCCGGCCTGGTATGTATCAACCCCGTGACCCAACCACAGCAACCCGAGGTCATCGACGTGCTTCGCGGGATGGTCGACAGTGGCATGTCGCTGATGCCGGGAACTGGCAGTGACATCGCCGCTCCCGACTCCACGGAGAGGGCCTACGACGGAACGCCTCTCGAGCCGCTGCTGTCGTTGTTGCTCGACGGAATCGAACCGTTGAGCCATGAGTACGAGCAGATGCACGTGCCCCTGCTGTTGATGAATTCTCCCCAAGACCATGTGGTCGAGCCGCTCAACAGTGATCGACTCGCCGAGCAATACGGCGGCCCGATCGAGCGGATCACGCTCGAGCGCAGCTATCACGTCGCAACGCTCGATTACGACAAGGACTTGATCATCGCCTCGACGACCGAGTTCGCCAGCCGGGTCATCGCCAGGTGATGATCGCCAGCATTCCCAGCCCATCCAGTGGCGCGCTGACGATCGGCCCGTTGTCGATCCACGCCTATGGGCTGATGATCGCCCTCGGAGTGATCGTGGGTGTGTGGTTGATCGGCCGCCGGCTCGAGGCCAGCGGGGCAGGTACTCGCGAGGATGCCAGTTCGATGGCGGTGTGGGCAGTCGTCGCCGGTGTGATCGGCGCTCGGTTGTATCACGTCGCCACCGATTGGAGCTCGTTCAAGAACGACCTCGGCAGGATCCCGCAGGTGTGGAGAGGCGGCCTTGGTATACCCGGCGGCATTCTGTTGGGTGCTCTCGTGGCGATGTGGGCATTCAAACGCCGCGGCATCGCGCCGGCCGTGGGGCTCAGTGCCTCCGCACCCGCACTCGCCCTCGCCCAGGCGATCGGGCGATGGGGGAACTGGTGGAATCAAGAGCTGTTCGGCAAAGCTACAGACCTGCCGTGGGCGCTGCAGATCGACGACGACAAGATCCCGGCCGGCTACGCCCCTGGCACCACATTTCACCCGACGTTCCTCTACGAGTCGTTGTGGAACTTCGCCCTGTGCATTGCGCTGTTGCGAATCGATCGGCGGTTCACGCTTCGCCCCGGTCGACTGTTCGCCATGTACATCGTAGGCTACGCGATTGGTCGATTCTGGGTCGAAGGGTTGCGCATCGATCCGGCGCACGCGACCGGCGGGCTGCGCCTGAACCAGTGGGTGGCGCTGATCACCGGCGGTGCGGCGCTGCTGTACCTCGTGCTGGATTGGTCTCGCCATCGTGGCTCGGTTGCAGTGGAACCGTCCGAGCCAGATCCCGAAGTTGACGAGCCAGATCTTCGGGAATCACTGGATTGAAAAATTCGCCGCACGCCACTTCGGCGGCGGCAATGAATCTGGATATCCCAGCGCTGCGCCATGGCGAGACGATTTCGATGTTGAACCACGATTGCGGCCATTCCTGTCCATCGGTGGGCCGTTGGTTGAGCCACATCATGTAAGGCAGCGGTTGGTCGTACAAGCGATCGAGCCGATCGTGGATGTCGACGAGCAAGGTCGCCAAGGCATTGCGGCCGTCGTCGTCCAGCGCGGGCAGGTCGGGCACCTGTTCATTGGGTGACAGGGTCAGCGCGATGGGGAACGTCGACGCCTCGGGCACGCACGCCGTCCACCCGCTGGCGTTGTCAGTGCCCCGAGGCTCGGAGCCGGCAACGAACAGTTCGCCGCAATCAGCCTCGGGCTTCCATCCGGCGGCCAGCAACGATGCCGGGCGCTGCGGCACGTGGTCATATGCATAGATCTGCCCGTGCGGGTGGGCGATGGTCGCCCCCACTTGCGGCCCGCGGTTCTCGAACACCAAGACGAAGTCGACGTCGTCGCGCTGGCCGAGCGCCGTGGTTCGCTCGGCCCACAGGTCGATGACTTTGCGTACGCCTTCGGTGCCGAGTGACCACAGGGTGGCGTCGTGGTCGGGGGTGTACAACACGACTTCACAGCGATTGCCCTGCATGGCCGGCCAACGATTCGAGAACCAATGCACCTCGTATGGATCAGGGGCTTCCAGACCGCCGACGCAGAACGGACACCCTGTCGAGGGAAGGTTGGGGCGGGACTGGCGCGCCCCAACGACATGCACCACCGTGCCGAGGTACGGATCAATCCGCTGGTCGGCGGGCACGGTCACACTTCAGCCTTCGAGCCGGGTACCGCTGGCGGTGTCGAACACGTGCATCGCGGCGACGTCGGGCATGAGATGCACGATGTTGCCTGCCTGCGACGTATTGAGCCCGTCGGTCCTGAACACCAGCGACACGTCGGTGTGGCCGTTTGGTGTGCAGTACACGAACGAGTCGGAGCCAAGTTCTTCGATCGCCACAATGGTCGCCTCGAGTCCTTGGTCGCCGGGGCGTAGCGCTTCGGGCCGAACGCCGATCGTCACCTGATCGCTGGTCAGCGCGGCTCGTTGGGTGGGTGTGAGCGGCAGTGTGAGATTTGCGTAGCTGAGACCGTCGGCATGTGCCGTGCACTGCAGCATGTTCATTGCGGGTGAGCCGATGAACCCGGCGACAAACGTGTTGGCCGGCCGCGTGAACAGATCGCGGGGTGTTGCGCACTGCTGCAGAACGCCGTCTTTCAGCACGGCAACGCGATCGCCCATGGTCATCGCTTCGACCTGGTCGTGGGTGACGTAGACCGTGGTGACACCGAGCCGCCGCTGGAGCGCGGCGATCTGCGTGCGGGTCTGCACGCGCAGCTTGGCATCGAGGTTCGACAGCGGTTCGTCCATCAAGAAGACCTTCGGCTGGCGAACGATGGCCCGACCCATGGCAACGCGTTGCCGTTGCCCGCCCGACAGTTTCGCCGGCTTGCGATTGAGAAATTCATCGAGGTCCAACAACCGCGCTGCCTCGCGTACGCGCTCGTCGATTTCGGCCTTCGGCATCCGCTTGATCTTCAGGTGAAAGCCGATGTTCTCGGCGACTGTCATGTGCGGATACAACGCGTAACTCTGGAATACCATGGCGATGTCGCGTTCGCGCGGTGGCAGCATCGTCACGTCGGTCTCGCCGATGTACACGGTTCCGGTGTCGACCGGCTCGAGGCCCGCCACCATTCGCAGCGTTGTGGACTTGCCACAACCAGATGGTCCGACCAGTACGAGAAACTCCCCGTCGAAAATCTCCAGGTCGAGCGAATCGACCGCTGGATGTGCGGAGCCGGGATAGCTCCTGCTGGCCTGCGTAAAGGTCACCGTTGCCACTACACCCTCCTCCTCAATTCGGTCATGGTCTCATCATTGTCGTTGAACAACGGATCGGCGGTCACGACGTGACCGATGTGTTCGCCGAGCACCGACCTGGCCGCGGCCGGTATACCGGTGTCGGTGATCAGCGTCTCTGCCTGTGCCAGGGGGGCGATGCTGCTGAGACCGGTCACATTCCACTTCGTGTGATCTGCCAGCACGATCAGCCGCTCGGTCGCGCCGACGAACCCGCGGTTGGTCTCTGCCTCCATGAGGTTCGGCGTGCTGAAGCCGGCCCGTTCGGTGATGCCGTGAACACCCATGTACACGGCATCGAGGTGGATGGAGCGCAACGTACCGGTGGCGACTGGGCCGACGAGCGCGTCGGACGGAGTGCGGATGCCGCCGGTGAGCACGACCGTGCGATCGGGGCGCTGTGACTGATGCAGCACCTCGGCGACGCGCACTGAGTTGGTGACCACGGTGAGATCGGCGACGTCGACGATGTGGTACGCGAGTTGCCACGTCGTGGTGCCGGCGGTGATGCCGATCGCGCCGCCCGGTCGAACCATCGCAGCCGCGGCCATGGCGATGGCGTGTTTCTCGCCCATGTTGCGCAGCGATTTGGCCTCGAAGCCCGGCTCGTCGGTCGTGCGTTCATCGCGCAGCGTGGCGCCGCCGTGCACCTTCAGCAGCAGACCCGCCTCGTCGAGCAGGTCGAGATCGCGACGCACTGTCATGTCGCTGACGGCAAGCAGAATTGCCAGTTCGCTGACGCGAACGGCGCCGCGACGGCGCACTTCGGCGACGATGACTTCGTGTCGTTGACGTGCCAGTACACGCGCCGCGACTGGGTCGATGGGCCCCTTGACCATGTTCGGTAGCCTGACCGTTGATGTCGGGAAAGTCAACAGTATCGAACAGGAATTTGACTATTGCCTGTCCAAGATTGACCAAGCGGGAGCATTTCACACATTTTCTGTGCGAAATCCGAACACAGGTCTTGACATCGCGGTTCGCGCGTGACATGTTCACCACTGCTCGTCCGACTTAGGGGCCGGACGCACTTGGTCAATATCCATGAGACATCCATGAGGGGGAGCAGTGTCAGAAGGCTACGAATTTTCACCCAATCCACGCGACGTCGGGTTCAAGATCCTGTCGCGCCGAACTCTGCTCGCGAGCGCTGCGGGCGTCGTCGGCGCCGGCCTCTTGGCTGCGTGTGGCGACGACGAGACGGAGCCGGCAGCCTCAGCAGCTCCGGAGGGCACGACCGCACCGGGTGCCACGACGGCACCCGCCGGCGACACTGTCGCTCCTGCCGCTGGAGGCGATCCTGTAACCGTCGGCGTGTACGAAGCTACCGGCAAGAACCTCGACGCATTCGTCGCCGGACTCGATGCCACGGGCGTGCCGTACAAGGGCAACTACGTCGATCACAACAGCTTCCAAGACAACATCACCGCCTATCTGGCGCAACCCGACGATGTGTTCACCTGGTTCTCAGGATATCGCATGCGCTTCTTCGCCGAAAAAGGCCTGACCGGCGACATCAGTGATGTGTGGGCGAATCTGCCCGACTTCTCAGAGAGCTTCAAGGCAGCGTCGACCGGCAACGACGGCAAGCAGTACCTCGTGCCCACCAGCTACTACCCGTGGGCCGTTCACTATCGCAAGAGCCTGTTCGAGGAGAAGGGCTACGTCATCCCGACGAACAAGGCCGAGCTGATTGCGTTGGCCACCAAGATGCAGGCCGACGGCCTGGTGCCGTTCGCTTACTCGAATGACGGCAAGTGGCCGGTGCAGGGCACGTTCGACATCTTGAACCTGCGTCTCAACGGGTATCAGTTCCATGTCGACCTGCTGGCCGGCAAGGAAGACTGGACCGGACCCGAGGTCAAGAATGTGTTCTCGACGTGGGCCGAACTGCTGCCATTCCACCAGGAGAATCCGAATGGACGCACCTGGCAGGAAGCAGCCACTGCGCTGGAGGCCAAGGAGGCCGGAATGTTCTTCCTCGGTACCTTCGTCGCCAGCAACTCCACCGATCAGGCCTACCTCGACGACCTCGACTTCTTCAACTACCCCGAGTTCGACGCAGCCATCGGCGCGGATGCGATCGATGCACCCATTGACGGTTGGATGATGGCCGCCAGCCCGAAGAACCCCGAGGGCGCCAAGGCACTGCTGACCGGCCTCGGTCAAGCCAACTCGATCGATGCCTACTTGGCCATCAACCCGAGTTCGGTGCCGGCCAACACCAAGGCCGACACGTCCAAGTTCAACAAGATCCAGGCAAAGTCGGCAGAACTGGTCGGGTCGGCGAAGTTCGTTTCGCAGTTCCTCGATCGTGACACCAGCCCGGATTTCGTGTCGAACGTCATCGGTGATGCGTTCGCCAACTTCCACGCCGACCCCGGTTCGATCGATTCGATCCTGGCCGACATCGAAGCCCAGAAGTCGACCTACCTCAGCTGAATTAGGCTTCGAACGTGTCAACGAATGTGACGACGGCGCCTCGCAAGGGGCGCCGTCGTCGTCGATACTCGCAGTTGTCGCGACGCGACAAGATCGCGCTCTCACTCTTCGCCGGCGTGCCCACGGTCATCCACATCACGTTCGTGTGGGTGCCGGCGATCAGCACCGTGTTGCTGTCGTTCACCGAATGGGATGGGCTGAAGCTCGGCACGTGGAAACTGCTGGGCTTCCAGAACTACTGGTCGGTGTTCACCGTCTTCGACAACAAGTTCTTCCCGGCTTTCTTCAACAACCTCGTGCTCCTGGTGTTCCTGTCGATCTGCAGCGCGATCGGCGTGCTGTTCGCCTACTTACTCGACAAGAACATCCGCGGCTCTCCGATCTATCAGAGCATCTTCTTCATGCCCGTCGTGCTGTCGCTCGCCGTCGTCGGCTTCATCTGGAAAGGAGTGATGTGGTCGCCAAAGCAGGGCCTGTTCAACGTCGTCCTGGGACGTACCGCACAAGGCGATCAAATCGACTGGGTTGGCAATGCCGAGCGGATCTTTACCTTCCACGTGCCCGGTCTCGACACACCGCTGGGGCTGTCGAAGAACTTTGCCGCGTTGCTCATCGCCATGGCGTGGCGACACATTGGGTACGTGATGGTGATCTACCTCGCCGGATTGAAGAGTGTTGATCCCTCGTTGCGTGAGGCCGCGGCGATCGATGGCTGCAACGAATGGCAGAGCTTCCGGCGCGTGGTCTTCCCCGTGATGAAGCCGATCAATGTGGTGGTCTTCGTGATCACCGTGATCGAGGCATTACGCGCCTTCGACATCATTTTCGCTCTCAAGAAACCGCCCGGCACGCAAGTGCTCGGCATCTTGGTGCGCGACAACCTGGTGGGTGAGGGCGGCGGCAAGGTCGGCCTCGGTTCGAGTTACGGGGTCGTGCTCCTGCTGTTGTGCCTGGTGTTCATCATCTGGTATTTGGTCAACAACTATCGCGAGAACGAGTCATGAGTTCGCAACTGACCGTCGTCAAGCGCCAGCCGCGGCGGGCCAGGCTCTGGCGCGCCGCCCTGTACGTCTTCCTGACGTTCATGGCGTTGCTGTGGCTCGTGCCGGTCGGTGGCGCGATCTACGCCTCGTTGCGCCCGTACTCCGAGACACAGCGGCTCGGTCTCTTCTCGTGGCCCAAGACGTTCACGATCCAGAACTACAGAAACGCCTGGACCGAGGGCAGCATGAGCCGCGCCTTCGGCAACACGATGTTCATCGTGATTCCCGCGCTGGTGTTGATCCTCGCGTTCTCCAGCGCAATGGCGTTCGCAGTCAGCCGGTTCAGTTGGCGGTTCAACGTGACGCTGCTGCTGATCTTCACGGCCGGCAACCTGCTGCCGGCGCAAGTGATCTTCCAACCGCTCTTCCAGATGTACAAGGCCATGCCGTGGCCCGATTTCCTCAGCGACACCAACACCGGCAATCTGCTTGGCACCAAGGTGGCCGTCATCATCGTCCACGTCGCGTTCCAATCGGGCTTCTGCACGTTCGTGTTGAGCAACTACATGAAGACGATCCCGAAGGAACTGGGCGAGGCCGCCCTGGTCGACGGCGCCAGCGTGACGCGCCAGTTCTTCCAGATCATCATGCCGCTGTGCCGCCCGGCGCTGGCAGCACTTGCCACACTGGAGTTCACCTGGTTGTACAACGACTTCTTCTGGGCGGTGGTGCTGCTCAACCAGGGCGCCGAGCGGCCGATCACGTCGTCGATCGCCAACCTTGGCGGCCAGTTCTTCCTCGACGACAACCTCATTGCGGCAGCGTCGATGATCATCGCCGTCCCCACACTTGTGGTGTATCTCGCCCTGCAGCGGCACTTCATCAGCGGCCTCACGCTGGGAGCCAACAAAGGCTGATGCTGCCCGTTCTCGGACAATTCCGGCCGTGGACCGACCCGACGGTCACGGCGATCGGGCGCCTGCCCATGCATGTGCCTTTGGCGCGCGCCGATCGGCGGTCGCTCGACGGCTCGTGGTCGTTTGCGTTGTTCGACCATCCCGATGTGGTGCCCGAGTCCGCGATCACCGGCGATCAGCCCACCGCTACGGTCGTCGTGCCGGGCAACTGGACGATGCAAGACACGGGTGACTACCCGCACTACACCAATGTGCAGATGCCGTTCCCGGGGCCGCCGCCCACGCTGCCGGAGCGGGTGACGACGGGCGTGTATCGCACGACCTTCTCCGCGCCGCGAGCGTGGAAGGGCACGCAGATCGTGCTCCAGGTCGATGGCGCCGAAAGCGTGCACGCCGTATACATCAACGGTGCGTTTGCGGGATACGGCACCGACAGTCGACTACCCAGCGAATACGACGTGTCGCACCATGTCATCAGTGGTCGACCGAATGACATCGCCATTGTCGTCATTCGCTACAGCGCCGGCAGCTACGTGGAGGATCAGGATCAGTGGTGGATGGCCGGGCTGCACCGCTCGGTGCATGTTGAGTCTCGCCCGCTTGTGCAGATTGCCGACGTTCGTTGCGGCGGCGACTTCGACCCGCTGACCGGTGTCGGCAATGTGCAAGTTGTCACCGAGGTCGGCTTCGTCACCGCGGCGCATTCCGGTTGGACAGTACGCACCACGTTGCGCAATCCGAAGGGTCGCGCCGTCGGCAAGTCGCAGGTGTCGCCCGTTCCCCATGCGTTCGCCGTGCCGTATGTGTTCACCGGGCACACAGTCGCGGCGCAATGGACCGTTCCGTCATGCGCGCCGTGGTCGGCTGAGGCGCCACATCTCTACGAGGTCACGTGTGAGCTCACGAACCCTAGCGGCGAGTCGGTCGAGACGACGACGCACCGCATCGGCCTGCGCCGCATCGAGGTCGTCGATCGTCAGCTGCGCGTCAACGGTCAGCCGATCTGGATCTTCGGCGTGAACCGCCACGATCACCATCCGGATCGTGGCAAGGCCGTGAATGCCGACGACATGTTGAAGGATCTGCAGGCGATGCGCGCCCACAACATCACGGCAGTGCGCACCTGTCACTATCCGAACGACAGCGTGTTCTACGACTTGTGCGACGAGCTGGGCATGTACGTCATCGACGAAGCCAACATCGAGAGTCACGCCTACAACACGACCATCTGCCACGACGCTCGCTACCGCTCAGCGTTCGTCGAGCGCGGCGCTCGCATGGTGCAGCGCGATCGCAACCATCCATCGATCATCTTGTGGAGTGTCGGGAACGAGAGCGGTTACGGATCCAACCACGACGCGATAGCCGGATGGATCCGTCGCGTCGACCCCAGTCGGCCGCTGCACTACGAGGGCGCGATCATGCACGGCGACGGGACCCACCCCATGCGCGGCATGCGGAACTGGGTCGACGGCGGGCTGGTCGCCAGCGACATCGTGTGCCCGATGTACCCGCAGATCGAGGCGATCCGACAATACGGCGCCGATGGCATCGGGCAGCGCCCGATGATCCTGTGCGAGTACAGCCACGCGATGGGCAATTCCAACGGCTCGCTCGCCGACTACTGGGACGTCATCACCGGTACCCCCGGTCTGCAAGGTGGGTTCATCTGGGAGTGGAAGGATCACGGGCTGCGCCGCCAGCTGGCCGACGGCAGTGTGCGCTTGGCCCACGGCGGCGACTTCGGTGACGATCCCAACGATGGCAACTTCGTCGCCGACGGGCTGATGTCCTCAGATCTCGAGCCGCATCCGGCGATGCGCGAGGTGGCGTGGGTCTATCGCCCGGTCACCGTGTCGTTGGCAGGCGGAGCGCGGGCCCGATCGTTGCGAATCAGCAATCGCCGGTCCTTCGTCGGTCTCGACGATCTCGTCGCGACGTGGGAACTGTTGGTCGCCGGCGACGTGGTGGAGACCGGCCGACTGCGGGTTCCGAAGGTGGGCCCGCACTCCGCAGTCACGGTGCCGCTGCCCTGCAAGTTGCCGCCCGGTGCCGACGAAGCACATCTCACTGTTCGATGGCGTTCGCGACACGACAGTTGGTTTGCGGGCAGCGGTCACCTCGCGGCGTGGGACCAGATCGAGCTCCGAGCCGTACGCGCCAGTCGCTCTCGGGCGGGCCGATCCACCAAGTCGCCTGCCGCGATCGACGATCTGCTGGTGCTGCCGGTCGAGCTCGCGCTGTGGCGGGCGCCCACCGACAATGACGGGTTCAAGCTGATGCCGGCGCTGTCCGAACGATTGGGTGTCGGCGGCCAGGCACTGCGATTGTGGAAGGAAGCCGGTGTGTCCGATACATCGGCCGATCAACTGGTCGATCATCGCAGCGAGCGAAGCGTGTCGGACGACGGGCGAGCCGTGACCTACCGACACCGTGTTCGTGTTCCTGATGCGCTCGTCGATCTGCCCCGCGTAGGCGTTCGATTCTCGTTGCCGGGCCGGTTCCGCGATCTGCGATGGTTCGGCCGCGGTCCGCACGAGAACTATCCCGATCGCAACGCCTCGGCGATGCTGGGCGAATGGACCGGCGTGCCCGATGTGCCTCCGTATCTCGTGCCGCAAGAGTTCGGTCTCCGCACCGACACGAGGTGGTTGGAATGCACCGACCCACTCACCGGGGACACGGCGCGGATCGACGTGTTGCAGCCACATGCGCTGCACATCTCGGCCACAAACTACCGCGCCGAGGACCTGTTCGTTGCCGCCAACATGGCAGACCTGTGGCCGCGCGACGAGCTCGTGATCCACCTCGATATCGCCCACCGCGGGCTTGGCACCGCCAGCTGCGGCCCCGACGTACTTCCCAAGTACCGCTTGGCAGCCCGCGACTACACGTTCTCGTATCGACTCACCCTTGTCCCCGCCGGCTGACCGACCACCGACGATCCGTCACTGTCAGCACGTACAACGACTGTCGTTCCGGGGGCTGACGCTCACGAGCGAACACTAATTGGACGGGGCGTTCGCCAGCGATGGCCCCTAGCATCGAAGCCTGTGTCGGAGCGCATTTCAGCAGAGGTGGTTGCCAAGGTGGCGCGGTTGGCGCGGCTCGATCTCACTTCCGAGGAGATCGAGCGAACAACGGCCCAACTGGCCGGCATGCTCGAGCACTTTGCGGATATCGACGCGCTGCACCTCGACGACGTCGCCCCGATGACCCAGCCCTATCCGCTCGACAACGTGTTCCGCGAGGATGTGATCGCTCCGGGCCTCGATCGCGACGAGGTGCTCGCTGCAGCGCCGGCCGCCGAGCACGGACGGTTTCGTGTGCCGCCGATCATCGGCCTGGACATCTGATGGCCAGTGCGATCGAGATTGCCGCAGGGGTGCGCAGCGGCGCGCTCAAGGCGATCGACGTGGTCGAGCAGCATCTCGCTGCGATCGCTGCTCGCGAGCCCGAGATCCGCGCGTTCAACCTGGTGATGGTCGATCAGGCACGTGCCGGGGCGGAAGCAGTCGATGCGATCGTCGCCGCAGGTGGCGATCCCGGCCCGTTGGCCGGTGTGCCGATCGCGTTGAAAGACAACATGTGCACCCGGGGTGTGCCGACCACATGCTCGTCGAAGATCCTCGCCGGGTGGAAGCCGCCGTACGACGCCACCATCGTGACGAAGGTGGCGGCGGCAGGTGCCGTCGTCATCGGCAAGACCAACCTCGACGAGTTCGCCATGGGGTCGAGTACCGAGAACTCGGCGTTCGGCCCGACCCGCAACCCCCACGACACGTCACGCGTGCCAGGGGGGAGTAGTGGCGGCAGCGCAGCCGCCGTTGCTGCGGGTTTCGCTTCCGTTGGTCTCGGAAGCGATACCGGCGGGTCGATTCGTCAGCCGGCCGCGCTGTGCGGCGTCGTCGGTGTCAAGCCGACCTATGGCTATGTCAGTCGCTACGGCCTGATCGCCTTCGCCAGCAGTCTCGACCAGATCGGCCCGTTCGCCGGCAGCGTGGCAGATGCCGCCCTGCTGCTCGACGTGATCGGTGGCCACGATCCGATGGACTCGACATCGATCCCGCTCCCTCATCCATCGCTGGTCGAAGCCATCGATCACGATGTCGAAGGCATGCGTGTCGGGCGAATCACCGATCTACCCGAGGGCGCGGATCCCGACGTCATCGAACGGGTCGAGGTCGCCTTCGACACGCTGCGCGCCGCTGGCGCGACGATCGTCGACGTGCAGGTGCCAGCCTTCACGTTCGGGCTCACCGCGTACTACCTCATCGCTCCGGCCGAGGCCAGCAGCAACTTGGCCCGCTACGACGGCGTGCGCTATGGATTGCGAGTCGAGGCGCCCGACACCAATGCGATGTATGGCGTTACGCGTGCTGCGGGCTTTGGCGACGAGGTCAAGCGGCGCATCATGTTGGGCACCTACGCGCTGAGTGCCGGCTACTACGACGCTTACTACGGCAAGGCGCTGAAGGTTCGGCGACTGATTCACGACGAATTCGAACGGGCCTATCAGCAAGCCGATGTCCTGCTGACTCCTGCGTCGCCCAGCGTGGCCTTTCCGTTCGGCGCAAAGGGCGACAATCCGCTGGCGATGTACCTGTGCGACGTCTACACGATCCCGGCAAACCTCACCGGCCATCCGGGCATGAGCGTTCCGTTCGGCACCGGTGCCGACGATCTGCCAGTGGGTGTGCAGGTCTTGGCAGGAACGTTGTGCGAGCCGCAGATGTTTCGAGCCGCCGCCGCCCTGGAACGGGCTGTGTCGTGAGGTCTGGCTCATGAGTGCGCGCGACGGCCTTCCCGGTGACTGGCAACTCGTCGTCGGCCTCGAGGTACACGTCGAACTGGCCACGGCGACCAAGCTGTTCTCCGCCAGTCCGAACCGCTTCGGCGACGAACCGAACACCAACATCGACCCCGTCACACTCGGCCTCCCCGGGGCGCTGCCGGTACTCAACCGTCAGGCGGTCGAGCTGGCCATGCGCATCGGTCTGGCGTTGAACTGCACTATCCGACCGTGCACGTTCCACCGCAAGAACTACTTCTACCCCGACATGCCCAAGGCGTACCAGATCAGTCAGTACGACCAGCCGCTGAACGTCGATGGTTTCCTCGCCCTTCCCGACGGCACGCGCATCGGCATCGAGCGCGCCCACCTCGAGGAGGACACGGGGAAGAGCACGCACTTCGGGGGCGCCGGCGGCCGCATTCACGGAAGCGACTATTCGTTGATCGACTTCAACCGGGCTGGAGTGCCGTTGGTTGAAATCGTCAGCCGCCCCGACATCCGAACGGCCGAGCAGGCCCGTCAATACGTCACAGAACTACGCGGCATCCTCCTGGCAGTCGAGGCGTCCGACGCCAAGATGGAGGAAGGCAGCATGCGCGTCGACGCCAACGTCAGTGTGCACCTGCCCGGCACCCCATTCGGCACCCGCTGCGAAGTCAAGAATGTCAACAGTGTGCGTTCGATCGGTCGGGCGATCGAGTACGAGGCTCGCCGGCAGATCGATCTTCTCGAAAGCGGCGATCAGGTTCGCCAAGAGACTCGCCACTGGGACGAAGGCGATGGTCGCACCCATACCTTGCGCACCAAGGAAGATGCCGACGACTACCGCTACTTCCTGGAACCTGATCTCGTGCCGCTGGCTCCCTCGCAGCAATGGATCTCGGCAGTTCGTGCCGCTCTACCGATGTTGCCGGCGGCGCGGCGTGCCCGGTTGGCCGAGGCTACGGGTGTTGCGCCCGACAGCGAGGTGGCCATGGTGGTGGTCGAGCGTGGTCAGGATGATTTCGTGCTCGCGGTCGGCGCCGCCGGCGGCGATGTCGCTCGCGCCCTGGTGCACGTGAAAGAGGCTTGGGCCGACTCGCCATCGGTGCCGGCCTCCGACCTTGCCAAGCTGACGACGATGGAGGTCGGAGGGCTTCTGACTGCCACGCAGGCCAAGGCTGTGGTCGCCGAGTTGATCGCCAACGGAGGCGGAGATGCAGCAGCGATCGCCGCGGCGAAGGGCTTCGAGGCGATGGGCGAAGGTGCGCTGGGGTCACTGGTCGATCAGGCCATCGCCGAAAACGCCGAGGCATGGTCGAAGTTCTGCGCAGGTGAAGGCAAGGCGATGGGCGCGCTCGTCGGTTCGGTGATGAAGCTCAGCCACGGCAAGGCTGACGGCAAGGCCGTCACTGCGTTGCTCAATCAGAAGAGGAGTTAGAGCTCGCCGGCGACGATCAGATCGATTGCCCGGCGGCATGTTCGATGGAAGGCGTCGGCGGCCATGTGCAGGTGATCGACGGGCGTGTCCTCTTCCTTGGTGTGACTGAGACCGTTTGTCGACGACGAGAAGATCATCACCGTCGGCACCTCGCGTGCCATCTCGCTGGCGTCGTGCAGTGCGCCGCTGGGCAGTTCGACGTCGTGGCCTTCGACTTCGTGCACGCTCTGGCGGGCGGCTTCGAGAAGCGCTGGGTGGAACGGCATGGGCGGAATCCGGAAGATGTGCTCCCACTCGACGGTGCAACCTTCCGCCGCCGCGGCGCGCCCGGCTGCATCGTGCGCGTCGTCGAACATCTTCTGCAGCCCGACGGCGTCGATGTGGCGCATGTCCATGGCGATGCGGGTCTCGCCTGCGACCGCGGTGACCACACCGGGCCAGCACTGAACGACGCCGACGGTGGTGACGCCATTGTGACGACGACCGATGTCGGCGATCTCGAGGGCAAATCGCGACGCAGCGCGGAAACTATCGCGGCGCATGTCCATAGGCATGGTCCCGGCGTGCGCTGCCTGCCCGCGGAAGATCAATCGTTCCCGTTCGATCCCTTTCGTGCCGGTGACGGTGCAGATGCCGCGACCCATCGACTCGAGGATCGGACCCTGCTCGATGTGCACCTCGACGTAGGCCTTGACGTCGGCCATTCGCGTGCGTGCCCCATCGAGGTTGTCGATGTCGACTCCGTGAGCGGCGAGCACTTCTGGCAGCTTGTTGCCTTCTCGATCGGCCAGGCCTCGCAGCACCTCGATGTCGAGCGTGCCGACGCTCGCCGCGGAGCCGAACAGGCTGCGGCTGAAGCGAGCACCTTCCTCGTCGGCCCAATCGACCAGGGCCACCGTGACAGGCGGCGTGCCCTCGGCGGCGAGCGAGCGAAGCAGCTCCAAGCCCGACATCACTCCGAGCGCGCCGTCGAGCCAACCACCCTTCGGCACGCTGTCGAGATGGCTGCCAACCAGCAACATGTCGTCGCTCTCACCACGCAGGACCGCCCACAGGTTTCCGGCCTCGTCCTCGTCGACCTCGACCGGCAGTGTGGTCAGCGACTCTCGCAACATCGCCCTCGCCTGCAGCCACTCTGGTGTCCACGCAAGCCGGCGACTGCCCTCCGGCCCTCCGGTGTGGTCGGCCAGGGCGCGTAGGTCGGTAACGACTCGTTCAGGATTATAGGTGTGCATGCGATGGAAATTACTGGCTCGGGCGGCAGCCAACGGGTCAGACTCGGCCGATGCCGATCACATTCCGCACCGCAGAGGAGGGCGACTGGGCCGCGATCTGTCACGCCGACGGGCGTGCGTTCGGAGTCAGCTACACCCCGGAGATGATCGACAAGACCCGTCCGATCCACGATGTCAGCCGATTCGAACTGGCCTTTGACGGCAGGGAGATCGTCGGTGTCGTCGGCGCGTACTCGCTGCAAGTGACCGTGCCAGGCGGCGATCGCCTCCCGATGGGTGGGCTCACGTGGGTCTCGACCGCCGCGACGCATCGCCGTCAAGGTGTGCTGACCAAGTTGATGGCTAGGACGCTTGCCGACATCGACGCTCGCGGCGAGCCAGTGGCGATGCTTGCGGCGAGCGAGGGCGGGATCTACGAGCGATACGGCTTTGGAGTGGCAACGCAGGTTCGAGTGACATCGCTCGACCGCCGGCTGGCACAGATCCGTCCCGAGTTTCAACCCAAGCGCGGCACGGTCCGGTTCGTGGACGGAGAAGCCGCACTGGCGCACGTCACCGCAATCTGGTCGGGGTTTCATCGGCTCCGCTCAGGCGAGGTCGATCGCACCGACGCATGGCATCGGTTCACCTGCGATCACGACGCTTCGCCGCAGGGCTCGTACGGCCCGGCGATCTATCTCGCCCACCGTGAGGGCTATGCGATCTATCGCGTGGAGGAGCAGTGGAACGACGGCAGACCGGCGCACAACATGCGCGTCGTCGAGCTGGCCGCCACGACCGGCGACGCACATGTCGCCCTGTGGCACACTCTGCTCGGGATTGACCTTGTCGGCGCCATCGTCTCTCGTCAGATGCCGATCGACGATCCGTTGCCGTACCTCTTGACGAACCCGCGTGTTGTGCAGACCACGACCCT
>JAYTZE010000115.1:0-4217 GCA_043742385.1 Ilumatobacteraceae bacterium | reverse complement strand
ACGGCGATGCTGTTGACGCACCTCGTGATCGCCAAGGTTGCCGTCGATCAGGGTGTTCCCGGATTCGTCGCCTTGCTACTGGGTGCCGTCGTCGGGATCGCATTGGGGGCATTTCATGGTGGCCTCGTCACCAAGATCGGTCTACCGCCGTTCATCGTCACCCTCGGCACCTTCTACATCTTCAACTCGATGGGTCTGGTGTACAGCAAGGCACAGACGCTGTCCAAAGAAGACCTGGGGGGCCAGAACTCCCTGCTGTTGTGGACCGGCAAGCAGATCTCTATCGGGTCGATGAAGATCACCACCGGCGTGATTCTGGTGCTGGTGATGTACATCGTCTTTGCCTTCATCCTCGCCAACACGGCCTGGGGGCGACATGTGTACGCCACCGGCGACGACCGCGAGGCTGCTCGCCTGGCTGGTATCGACGTCAATCGGGTGTTGCTCAGTGTGTACATGGTCGCCGGTCTGATCTACGCCATTGGCGCCTGGGTGCAACTCGGGCGCTCGTTGTCGGCCAGCAGCAATGCCGCAAGCGACATCAATCTCGAATCGATCACCGCAGTTGTCATCGGGGGGACCAGCCTGTTCGGCGGCCGCGGCCGGCTGTGGGGAACACTCATCGGTGCCCTGATCGTGACCGTGTTCCGGATCGGGCTGAACCTGGCAGGCGTCAACCCGTATTATCAAAACTTCGCGATCGGGGCCTTGATCCTCGTCGCCGTCACATTGGACCAATGGATCCGAAGGGTGGGCAAATGAGCTCGAGCGGCGATCAGGTGGCACCGATCCTGACGGCACGCAGTCTGGTGAAGCGGTTCGGGCGTGTCACCGCCCTCGTCGGTTCCGACCTCGAGCTGTACCCGGGTGAAGTGCTCGCGGTCATTGGCGACAACGGCGCGGGTAAGTCGTCGCTGATCAAGTGTTTGTCCGGGGCCATGATCCCCGACGAGGGTGAGATCGAGCTCGAAGGCCAACCGGTCCATTTCAAGCGACCCAACGATGCGCGCGCTGCGGGAATCGAGACCGTCTACCAAACTCTCGCCGTGGCACCAGCCCTCGACATCGCCAGCAACATGTTCCTCGGACGTGAACGGCGACGCCCTGGACCATTGGGCACCTGGCTACGGATGATGGACAAGGCGGGCATGCGACGCGACGCTCGCAGCACCATCCAAGGTCTCGGCATCGGCACCATTCAAGACATCACCCAGACCGTCGAGACATTGTCAGGCGGGCAACGCCAGGCCGTCGCCGTCGCCCGGGCTGCAGCGTTCGGCAGCAAGGTCGTGATCCTCGACGAGCCCACGGCCGCCCTGGGCGTGAAGGAGTCGGGCCTGGTGCTGCAGCTGATCCGAGACCTACGTAGTCGAGGCATGCCGGTCATCCTCATCAGCCACAACATGCCGCATGTGTTCGAGGTGGCAGACCGCATTCACATCCAGCGACTCGGTCGCCGTGTTGCCGTCGTCACGCCGCAGACCCACACGATGTCCGAGGCCGTGGCCATCATGACGGGCGCTCTCGCCGTCGACAACGCAGCCTGAGCGGATCACACCATGATTGTTGTGGGCGGGGAGGCGTTGGTCGATCTGGTCATCGATCCCGATGGCGCGGTGACCGCCAAGTTGGGTGGTGGCCCATTCAATGCTGCGCGGGCGATCGGTCGGTTGGGCAGCGACGTTGCCTTCCTCGGGGCGCTCTCGAGCGATCGGTTCGGCACGTTGCTGCATCGCCAACTGCTGGCCGATGGTGTCGACGATTCGTTGGTGCAGTTCACGGAACTGCCGACCACGTTGGCATCGGCAGAGCTCGACGAGCATGGTGCCGCGGGCTATCACTTCTACCTTTCAGAGACTGCGGCACCGAACCTGCACCCGCTACCGCTGCCCGACGGTGTCACGATCTTGCATGTCGGCACTCTCGGCATGGTCCTGCAGCCGATGGCGTCGACGCTTGAAGCGGTGGTCGGTGGCATCAACGACAACGTGCTCGTGCTGCTCGACCCCAACTGCCGGCCACGGGTGACCTCCGACCGGGTCGGATACATGGCGCGCGTTGAGCGCATGCTGCGACGCGCCGACGTCGTGAAGGTCAGCACCGACGATCTGCAGTTCATGGCACCCGACGACCATGCGGCCGGCGTGCGGATGTTGTTGGCGGATGGCGCAAGCCTGGTGCTGCACACCGATGGCGGCCGCGCTGTGCACGTCCACTGGTCAACCGACGAGGTCGACGTGCGGGTGCCGGCGGTGGAGGTGGTCGACACGATCGGTGCCGGCGACGCGTTCGGCGGAGCGTTCGCGGCCTGGTGGGATCAGGCCGGTCTTGGTCGCCGCGACCTCGCCGATCGCGACGCAGTGGTCGCCGCGGTTTGCGCCGCGGTCGAAGTCGCAGCACTCAGCTGTGCGCGTGTTGGCGCCCAGCCGCCGCGTCGCGCCGAACTCGGCAACAAATGGAGTCCCACCAGATCGTGATCGAGTTGTCGGTTGCCGAAGTGATCGATCGCGCCGCACTGTTGGCCGAAAACGGCCGGGCAATGATCGGCATCTGCGGTTGTCCGGGCTCCGGCAAGTCGACGTTGTCGGCGGCGATCACAGCTGAGGTGCGATCGAGTGTGGTGGTGCCGATGGACGGGTTTCATCTCCTGAACGAAGATCTCGTGCAGCTCGGCAGGCGCGATCGGAAGGGTGCGCCCGACACATTCGATGTCAAGGGATATGTGGCGCTGCTCGAACGGGTGCGTGGTCAGACTCCTGGCGAGGTGATCACCGCGCCGCGCTACGACCGCGCCGCGAGCGTTCCGGTGCCCGACGCCATCGCCGTCGAATCCGACGTCGCATTGGTGATCACCGAAGGCAACTACCTCCTCCTCGAGCATGCGCCATGGAGCGCTGTTCGAAGACTGCTCGACGAGGTGTGGTTTGTCGATGTCGACGACGCCGTGCGAGTGCCGCGACTCATTGCCCGTCACATCGCCTTCGGAAAGTCACGGGATGAAGCTCGCGAGTGGGTCATGCGTTCTGACGAAGCCAACGCAGCATCGGTTGTTGCGAGTCGTGAGCGCGCCGACGTCGTCGTTCGGCTGCCGTAGGGGCGCGGTCAACGCACCGGGCCGAGCGCCTGATCCTTCACGTCGAGCTGCGCAGCGCCGCTCATCATTGCGACAACATCGGCGATGCTGGCGCTGCGCGGCGTGACCACGGCAACCCGCCTGCCGAGCCGCTGCACATGAATTCGGTCGGCGACGGCGTACACCCGCTGCATGTTGTGCGAGACGAGCACTACCGGAAGGCCGCGTCCACGCAGGTTCTCGATCAGCTTGCGAACCTGTACCGATTCTCGCGCCCCGAGGGCGGTGGTCGGCTCGTCGAGAATGATGACCTTGCTGTCGAAGGCCTTTCGCTTGCGAATGCCGTTGTCTTCCAACATGCGCATGAGCTTGCCCAGGCCGCCGGGTTTGGGAGGCTCGCGATCCCGGAACAGATTGGATGCGATCTCGAGCGCCGGCTGCACTGCCAGAGTCTGATGAATGGCGTTGACACCGGCGAGGCGGGCGTCGGTCGGATTGCGAAACAGAAACGCCTGTCCGTTGAGACGCATCACACCCTCGTTGGGAGTCTCCGCGCCTGACAGACACTTGACCAGGGTCGACTTTCCGGCACCGTTGTCACCGACGACGGCAAGCACCTCACCTGGGTACACCGCGAAGTCCACGCCATCGAGCGCGGCGACCTGGCCGTAGACCTTCACCAGGCCGTGGCACTCGATCGTCGGCGTGATGGTGTTGACCGTGTCGTCGGTCATGCCTAGTCGCAGTCGGGCGGACGTGGCGGTCCGTCGGCCGTGAGTGCGGCGTTCAATTCGGCGCCGGCGAGGGCGATGATCGAATGCAGGCTGAGCCACGTGAGCAGTCCGATCACTGAAGCGAAGTTTCCATAGACGGGGGAGGCGTTGGCGATGGCCCGACCGACGATGGCCACACCGACCAGTTGCAGCGCGGCGAACAACATGCCACCGACGATTGCGCCGGGTGCAACGCCTCGCCACGACGGCCGCGTCGTACGCAGCCAGCGATAGCTCAGGGCCAGTACTCCAGCGTTGATGGCGATCGTGCCGATCAGCAACAACACCTTGCCGACGATCTGCAGACCGGTCACCGTCGCGAGGCCGGCCAGGATGGCCGCACCGATCTGAGCGCCTCCGATGTAGGCCAT
>JAYTZE010000114.1:0-4220 GCA_043742385.1 Ilumatobacteraceae bacterium | reverse complement strand
CCAGCGACAACGCCCGGTTCTCCGAGATCTTCGCCAGGCGAGGGCTGTCGATCGACTTCGGCGGTTCGTGGCTGCTGCCGCGGATCGTCGGCATGCATCGGGCCAAGGAGTTGGCACTGTTTGCCGACATCATCGGCGCCGCCGAAGCAGAACGTATCGGCCTGGTCAATCGGGTCGTGCCCGATGCCGAGATCGACGAATTCGTCGCCAACTGGGCCACACGGTTGGCGGCAGGCCCGCCGATCGCACTAGCGATGACGAAGCGGATGCTCGACAATTCGTTGCAGGTGACGTTGGAGGAGGCGCTCGACGACGAAGGTGTTGCGCAGTCGTTGAACTTCACGACAGCCGACACGGCTGAGGCGATGAAGGCCTTTGTCGACAAGCGCGAACCGAGGTTCGAGGGCCGTTGACCGGTTCGACGCGGTGCGGCTCGGTAGCGTTGCGCCGTGAAGCACATGCGTTTCGTCTTCATCGGGGTGGTCGTTGCCTCGGGATGGTCTGCTGCTGTCAGCGCCGCGCCTCCGGTCGAACCCCCGGCTGAACCGACTACGACGGTGGCTTCCAACATCAGCAGTCCGCCCTTGGCGGTGACACAGAACCCACCACCGATCGTGGATCCCAACCTGGTCTCGACCCCCCTCGTAGTCGTTCCGGCCGGCTGCCTCGCACCACCAGCGCCGGTCGCAGTCTTCATCGGCACGTTGGCGGCCGCCGACACGACGACGGCGCGCTTCGCCGTGCAACAGATTCGAGCGGGCAGTCTCGATGGTTACGCAGTCAACACGATTGTCGACGTGCGCTACGACGACGATATTCGCTTCCTGCATTCGGGCCAGCAGTATCTCGTCGGTGTGATTCCCGATGCCTTGCGGCGCGTGTTGACTTCAAAGGTGCGTGTGCCTGCACCGCTGTTCGGCGGCGATGCAGTGATCGGTGTCAACGACACCGATGTGCGGTGTCCGCGTGTTGAGGACGGCGTCAAGACACTGCTCGCCGATGGCAGCGACGTCGATACGGGCGTGCTGGCACCGTTGACCACTGCCAAGAAGTCGTTGCTCAAGGCGATTCTCAAACCATTGGGAGTCGCCCTCTTGGTGTTGGTCGTGCTGGCTTCGATGAAGCTCTTGATCTTCGCGATGGTCCGAGCGGTGCGTGAGCCCCCGATCGACGACGTGCCGGGGCCGTTCGAACCGCAGCGCGACCGTCAACACGTCGAGGCTGAGCTCAACTCCCGGTAGCAGCGACCGCTCGGGCGCGGAGGTCGGTGATGGCGTGCTCGAGGCCGAGAGGGTCGCGGTACAGCGCGCTGCCGGCAACCAGCACATTGGCGCCGGCCGCGGCCGCTCCGGCAATCGTGTCGGGTCCGATTCCGCCGTCGACTTCGACATCGATCTGGTCGTCTCGACCGGCGCTGCGGATCATCGCGGTGACCTCGGCGATCTTGGTCTCCATCGAGGAGATGTACTGCTGCCCGCCGAACCCCGGATTGACCGTCATCACCAGCACCATGTCGACCAGGTCGAGTACATGCGCCACAGCACAGGCGGGCGTAGCCGGGTTGAGCGCGACGCCCGCAGTTGCGCCGAGCGAGGCGATGTTGGCCAGGGTGCGGTGCAGGTGGGTGCACGCCTCGACATGCACGATCAGTCGCTGGCATCCCGCACGCACGTACTCTGCGGCCATCACGTCGGGTGTCAACACCATCAGGTGTGCCTCGAAGGGCAGCGAACTGTGTTTGCGTGCAGAGGCGATCACGTCGGGCCCAAACGTGAGGTTGGGCACGAACTGCCCATCCATCACGTCCCACTGGATCCTGTCGACTCCGGCGGCTTCCAACGCGGCGACTTCTTCACCCAGCTTGGCGAAGTCGGCCGGCAGCACGCTGGGGGCGATGTGGATTGGTCGCGACATCACTCTGAGGGTAGTGGGTGATACCCGCTGCCCGGAGATCTACAGTCGTCGCCGATGTCGTCGATCGAAGTGCGCGCCGAGAAGATGGCGGCGGGGGGCGATGCCATTGCCCGGATGGCCGACGGTCGCGTCGCATTCGTACGTGGTGCGTTGCCCGACGAGCTGGTGTCGATTGATGTCGTGCAATCCAAGAAGGACTTCGTTCGTGCCGAGGTGATCGATGTGATCGAGCCTTCTCCGCATCGCGTCGAGCCGCCCTGTGCGGGTCACGCCGCTGGGTGTGGCGGATGCACATGGCAGCACGTTGCGGCCGCTGCTCAAATGAGACTGAAGGTCGATGTCGTGACCGAGGCACTGAGGCGTACCGGCAGGATCGCCGAGCCGGCGGTTGACACCGGCGATTCCGTGCCCCCGTGGGCATATCGCACGACATTGCGGTTGGCCACGGGGCTCGACCATCTCGGGCTCCGCGGACGCAATTCACATGATGTTGTCGAACTTGACGGCTGTCCGGTCAGCCACCCGTTGTTGGAGCACATGCTGGCCGGTGTTCGCATCGTTGGTGATGGCGAGGTCAGTCTGCGCGTCAGCGCGGCCACGGGCGAACGGTCGGCATGGATCGTCGATGGCGACGTGCAGCTGCTCGGCTTGCCGCCCGATGTGAGTGTTGGCCCCGACGCTGCGATACACGAGGTCGTGGACGGTGGGCGGCTGCGCATCAGCGCTGCGTCCTTCTTTCAGTCAGGCCCGGCCGCTGCTGAGCTCCTGGTGGCCGCTGTTCGCGCCGCGTCCGGCCCATTCGCTCGCGCGGGAACGATCATCGACGCGTACGGCGGCGTGGGCTTGTTCGCTTCAGCCGTCGGCGGCGAAAGGGTGATTGTGGTCGAAGGGTCAGTCGCTGCATGCGCCGACGCGGCGGTCAACCTCCAGCATCGCCGTGCAGAGATCGTCTGCTCGCGGGTCGAACAATGGAAGCCGCGCCGCGCGGACCTCGTGATCGCCGACCCGTCACGTAGCGGGCTGGGCCGGCAGGCGGTCGCTGTGTTGTGTGCGACGAATGCACCGCGGATTGTCCTGGTCAGCTGTGATCCGGTGTCGCTGGCTCGCGACGCAGGTCTGCTTCGCGAGTCGGGCTACCACCACGTTCGTTCGACGGTGTACGACCTGTTCCCTCAGACCCATCACGTCGAGGTGGTCACTTCGTTCGACCGGCAGCCGGAGTAGCAGACGACTACAGGCGCTGCATCCGCCGATCGACTCGGTCGAGGAATGCGCTTCGCTCGTCAGCTGAAGAACGGTCGACGTTGTACAGCGCCAGCCATGTGGTGCGTGCGAACCGATGACACAGCACACGTACGGCTCGACCGATGACACGTCGTCCACTCTCGCCTTCGACAACGTTCAGGAGCTTCGACGACCCATGACTGGTGATGGTCACCAGTCGGTGGATGTTGGAGAGCTGTGCCGTGATCCTGGTGCCTCCCGGGTTCAGATCCCAGGCCACGCCGCCGACCAGTACGCGGTCGAGCCAGCCTGTCAGCATGGCGGGCTGCCCGCTCCACCACGTCGGGTAGATGAACACCAGCGTGTCGCACCATCGCAGGTTGCTGCAGTACGCAGCGATGTCGGGCTCGATCGTCATCGGAGCGAGGTGGTCGAGCCGTTCTTGCAAGGACATGGCCGGCTCGAAGCCGTCGGCGTACAGGTCCGATGTGCGAACGTGATGGCCTGCGGCCTGCAAGGCATCAACGGCTCGGTCGCGTACTGCGGCAGTGAACGACTTGGGATCGGGATGGCAGTAGACAACGTATGCATTCACAGCGATCGCATCCTTCGGTCGACTCGTTGTAAGAAGGCAACGCGCTGCTCGACGGTCCGCATGTTCATCTCATACAACCCGAGCCACGATCGACGAGTGAGTGTCGCGGTGTTGAGTCGAAGGGCGCGAAGCAATGTTCGGCGACCGTTGTCGTGTACCGCTTTCACATAGACCCATCGCGCGTCGTAGGTGGAGATGCCGACAACGCGACGTACATGCGTGAGGCCGCGCCTGACGTGATGGTGATCATCGAACACGAAGCCGACGCCCGGCACCATCACCCGTTCGAGCCAACCTTTCAATATCGCAGGCATCGTGCTCCACCACGTCGGGTAGACGAAGACCAACGCCTCGGCCCGCTTGACGATTTCGGCGTGCCGTTCGGCCATGGGATCCAGCAAAGGTCGATTGCTGTGGTAGGCCAACCGCTCGTCGGGGCTCATTGCCGTTCGAAATTGCTCCGCGTAGAGATCGAGCACGGTGACAT
>JAYTZE010000113.1:0-4225 GCA_043742385.1 Ilumatobacteraceae bacterium | reverse complement strand
TCGACCGCTTGGCCCAGTTCGAGTCGCGCCTCGGCAAGCCGGCTGGCGGCATGATGCATGCTGCCGAGCAGGCGGTGGGCGTCGCCCTGTGCAGTCACGTCGCCGCGCTGTGCCGCGCTGGCCAGTGCACTGTCGAGATCGATGCGTGCCGCGTCGAAATCACGTAGATCGAGGAGCGCCCCTGCCCTGATCAGCTGCAGCTGAACGCGACGCCGCTCGTGTTCAGCACCCGGTGGTAGCAGCTCGAGGGCGCGAGTGGAGTGGCGGATTGCGATGCGCATGTTGCCGTTGTCGTCGGCGCGTTCGGCGGCAGCGGCCAACAGCTGCACCGCTTCGTCGGCGATGTTGCGGGCAACTCCCTCGACGGGCCCAAGTTCTTTCACCAACTCGGCAGCCGTGGCAGTGTGGTGAGCGCGATCATCGAGCCCGGCGGGGAAGTTGGCCATCGCCTTGGCCACGCCGGCGTGGCGTCGAGCACGGGCCGCCTTGGTCAGTGTTTGGTAGGCCGCGTCGCGCACCGAGTCGCTGCGGAATTCCCATCGCCGGCCGCGCACCTCGAGCAGCCCGAGGTCGTCGAGCTCACGGACTTTGGCGGGGTCGAAGCGCTGGCCTAACTCGTTGGCAAACGTTTGCAGCGAAGCGATGGCTCCCGACGTCCCGAGTGTTGCGGCATTCTCGATGATCTGCCGTTGGTCGGGTGAGAGTTGATCGAGTCGGGCGATGATCAGCGCCCTGAGCGAGTTGGGCAACTCGCGGATGCCGCCCCCAGCCGACGCGAGCGCAGCCAACTCGTGCAGGAACAGGGGGTTGCCACCACTTCGTTCGTACAGCGCCGTGAGCAGTTTGGGATCAGCGCATTGGTCAGCGAGCAGTTGCGCAGCCAACTCTTCGGTCGCAGCTTGGCCGAGCGGTTGCAGGTTCAGTGAGACCACGGTGGCCCGTTCGGTGTGCGGCGGCCAGGCGACATCGCTGCCGGGCCGCATGGCGGTGATGAGCGCGAACGGACTGCGGCTCAGTGCTGTCATGAGGTGTTCGAGCAACCCGATCAACGCCGGGTCGGCCCAGCGCAGGTCGTTTATCGACAGCACCACCGGGCGATCCTGCGTGCGGAGCTCCAGCACCCGGGCCACGGCGCGATGGATCGAGGCCCGAGCTTCCGGCGCCTCGAGCTTGTCGATGGGCGATGGGTGGCCGATCAGATGCACGAAGACGTCGACCATCCGTTCGACCTCGGCATCGTCGACGCTCGACGACAGTTGTGTCGCGCGTTGGCGGGCGACGCTTCGGATGTCGTCGATGGGCAGCGTGATGTCGAGGTCCAGATATCGGCAGAGTGCGCTGGCGATGGGAAACCACACGTTGGCCTCGCCGTACGGCACGCAGGCGCCTTCCAACACCGCAGCATCGACCGAATTGTGCAGGTAGTCGATCAGCTCGTCGGCCAGACGCGATTTGCCCACACCGTTCTCGCCGGAGATCGCCAATAACACGCTGCGGTTGGCGATCGTGACCAGGTCCAATGCGGCGCAACCGATCGCCAATTCGGGTTGGCGGCCGATCAGCGGCCCGTTGCGGCCGCGCCTCGAGCGACTGCCGGGTGGAGCGGTTGCCTCAACCGCCAGCCAGGCCTTCACGGTTTGTGCTCGACCTCCGACGTCGAGCTCGCCGGCAGGCTCGAAACGGATGGCTTGCGATGTCAGTGCATACGTGGTGTGGCCGACCAGGATCCCCCCGGGTGGTGCAGCACTCTGCAAACGCGACGCCGTGTTGACCACGTCGCCCATCGCGGTGTACTCGGTTCCGGCGAGCGTGCCGACCAAGACCTCTCCAGTGTTGATGCCAACGCGCATACGAATGTCGGCGCTGCCGGAGAGGCCCGATGTGCCGACGAAATGAGCGAGTGTGGCCTGCATGCGCAGCGCCGCACGCACGGCGCGCTCGGCGTCGTCCTCGTGTGCGACCGGGGCGCCGAACAGCGCGAGAATTCCATCGCCGAGAATCTTGTCAACACGTCCGCCGAATGACGTGATGTCGTCGACGAGCAGTTGGAAACACGAGTCGATCAATCGCTTGATGGCTTCGGGATCGCGGTGTTCGGCCAACGCTGTGAATCCGACCAGATCAGCGAAGAGCACCGTGGTGATCCGGCGTTCTTCGGCCTGCGTGGCCGTGATCGCGTATCCGCACGATGAGCAGAACCTGGCGTCTGCAGGAATCTCGGACGCACAGGACGGACACAGCATGAATTACTGAGCGTAGGACAGATCTGTCTGGCCGCGAACGTCGAATAGACGATTCACCCGCTGCTCCTCACCCATTTCTACGAACCGTTCACCGACGAACGTCACCTCATCTGGGGATGCAGGCCACCCTCAGTGTTGATACAACTAGACCTATGACTGAGACATTGACGACTGCCACAGCCGCGGGCGCAGTAGATGCGAAGAAAATCTACGGTGAGGGTGACAGTGAGGTGAGGGCCCTCGACGGTGTGACCGTGGCATTCGAGGCGGGCAGGTTCACCGCCATCATGGGGCCGTCGGGCTCGGGCAAGAGCACACTGATGCACTGCCTGGCCGGCCTCGATTCGCTGACGCAGGGTGCCGTCTACATCGGCGATACCTACCTCGCCTCGCTGAACGACAAAGAGCTCACCGTGCTGCGTCGAACCGCCGTCGGGTTCATCTTTCAGGCATACAACCTGGTACCGACACTCAACGCGTACGAGAACATCACCTTGCCGTTGCTGCTCGGTGGTACGTCCGGCGATCAAGAGTGGATCGACAAGGTGATCGACACGGTTGGTCTTCGTGACCGATTGAAGCACCGTCCCAGCGAATTGAGCGGCGGCCAGCAACAGCGCGTCGCCGTGGCCCGCGCGATGGCCAGCCAGCCGAAGATCATCTTTGCGGACGAGCCGACCGGCAACCTCGACAGTCACGCCGGCGCCGAGATTCTCGACTTCATGCGACGCGCGGTCAGTGACCTCGGTCAGACGATCGTGATGGTGACCCATGACCCAAATGCTGCGCGTTACGCCGACCGGGTCATCTTTCTTGCCGATGGCAAAGTGGTCGACGAAATGGTCGAGCCAACCGCTGACCGCGTGCTCGACCGCATGAAGCGCTTCGGTGAATGAGCGATGTTCAAACTTGCACTGAAGGGCATCCTGGCTCGCAAGGGCCGGCTGTTGCTCACCTCTCTTGCGGTCATCTTGGGCACCTCGTTCCTGGCTGGCACGTATATTTTCTCTGACACACTGACCAAGTCGTTCAACGACCTGTTCGCCGATGTGTTCGAAGACACCGACGCGTATGTGCGTTCCTCGGTTGTCATCGAAGGTGATTTCGGGTCGGAAGAACGCCAGCGCATCCCGGACGCATTGGCCGCCGAGGTCGCCAACGTGCCCGGTGTGCGCACAGCCGACGCCAGTGTGTTCGGATTCGCCCGGGTCATCGGGAAAGACGGCAAGCCGGTGGGATCCGACGGAAATGGTCCACCGACATTTGGATCGTCGATCTCTGCAGACGAGGCGTTTTGGACGATCAGCGAAGGCCGGCTTCCGGCGGGTGAGGGCGAAGTCGCGCTCGATTCCGCCGTCGCCGACACGGCCGACTACACGATCGGTGACACCGTCAAAGTGGTTGCTCAGGGCGGCTCGCGTGAGTTCACATTTGTGGGCATCGCCCGATACGGCGACGTCTCGTCGCCCGGAGGCGCCACATTTGCGTTGTTCGACCTCCCAACGGCACAGTCGTTCGTGGGTAAGCCCGGCTTCATCGATGCCGTTGTTGTCACCGGAGACGGCAGTGTGTCCGACGCGCAACTTGCCGATGAGATCCAGGCGGCGCTTCCAGCCGAAACTCAAACCGAAACGCTGACAGGCGCCGAGATCACCGAGGAGAACCAGAGCGCCATCGAGGAAGGACTCAGCTTCTTCACGATCTTTCTGACGGTCTTCTCGTTCATCGCCATGGGCGTTGCCTGCTTCGTGATCTA
Organism: Ilumatobacteraceae bacterium; assembly: GCA_043742385.1. Lineage (GTDB taxonomy): Bacteria > Actinomycetota > Acidimicrobiia > Acidimicrobiales > Ilumatobacteraceae > JAENVT01. Next base: position 226 of record JAYTZE010000113.1, on the reverse strand, counting down.
CAACGTGTTCTCGATCACAGCCGCCCAGCGCCAACGCGAGAACGCCCTGCTCCGCGCCGTCGGCGCGCATCGCGGTCAAATCACGCGGGCAATGCTCCTCGAGTCCGTCGTCGTTGGCATCGTCGGGTCGTTGCTCGGCCTGGTCGCCGGTATTGGTGTGTCCATCGCACTGAAAGAGTTCCTCGGGGTCATCGGCATCGACTTCCCGTCGACAACGCTGCAGCTG
>JAYTZE010000112.1:0-2062 GCA_043742385.1 Ilumatobacteraceae bacterium | reverse complement strand
CGCGAGCCGCTTCAGGCGAGGGACTTGCGTTGCCAGGCAACGGTGGAATCGATGGAGTTGAAGGTGAACATGTGCAGGGCAGTGACGTTGAGTTCGTCGGCGCGGCGGGCGATCGGTGTGATGAGCTTGTTGGGGTCGTAGCTGGCCGGAGAGAACAGCCGCAAGATCGCGCCCGAGTTCTTACGCAGGTACCGCAGCGACGACCCGATTCCCAGGCGGGTGCCGAGGCTGAGCAACTTCGTCCGATCCACCGCGCCCGGCACACCGAGATGGATCGGCAGTGTCATTCCCTGGTTTCGTTGATGCGTCAGCCATTGCTCGATCGCCTTGGCGTTGAAGCACATCTGCGTGCTGGCGAAACCCTGCAGTCCGAGTTCGGTGATCAAGGCCTGCTTGGCCAGCAACGCCGCGTCGAGCGCTGCATCGGGAATCACCGAGTGATGATCGGGATACGCGGGCACTCCGACGGTTCGCACCGTGTGGCACAGCGGGAGAAGATCGCGCATCAGAGTCAAGCCGTCGGAATACGGTCCGACCGGGTCCGGATCTCCACCGACGACGAAGATCTCGGAGATCTCGTGTTCATTGAGACGGGCGGCGATCTTCTCGATGTGTTCGCGACCCTCGACCAAGCGTGCGGCAATGTGCGGCACTGCGTGGTGGCCAGAACCGTTGAGCTCGGCGCTGAGCTCGAGGGTCGGTTCGATGCCCTTCGTCGGTGAACAGGTGACCGACACCGAACAACCCGCCGGCAGATGTGGAATCTGGGCGTGTAGCGACTTCAGCGGCACAACCTCGTAGCGAGCATTCTCGATCAGGCGGCGGCGGGCATCATGCGAACTCATCGGGCAACTCCTGTTTGCGGCGATCAACGAACTCGGTCAATTCCTCGGCGATGGCATCGTCCATCGGTGGCTTCTCGTATTCGGCGAGACGCTTCTTCCAGATCGCGTTGGCACGAGTGGGCGCATCGGTCGCTCCATCCTCGGTCCACTGCTCGAAGCTGCTGTTGTCGGCAACGTTGCTTCGATAGAACGCGGTCTCGAAGTTGGCGAACGTGTGGGCGGTTCCCAGGAAGTGTTGCCCCGGACCGTTGTCGCGGATGGCGTCGATCGCCTGACCATTCTCCGACAGGTCGAGCCCTTTGACAAACGTGGCCATCATTCCGCACTGGTCCTCGTCCATGATGAACTTCTCATAGCCGATAGACAGTCCGCCTTCTTGCCACCCGGCCGCGTGCAGCACGAAGTTGGTGCCGCCGAGAACGGTGGGCAACAGGGTGGCCGCACTCTCGTACGCGGCCTGCGCATCGGGGATCTTCGACGCAGTCAGCGAACCGCCGCTGCGGAAGGGCACACCCAGCCGTCGAGCGAGCGCGGCGATCGTGTAGAGGACGATGGCCGGTTCCGGTGTGCCGAATGTCGGCGCGCCGGTTTGCATCGACATCGATGAGGCGAACGATCCGAATATGACCGGCGCACCAGGCCGGATCAGTTGGGTGAAGGTCATGCCGGCCAGTGACTCGGCCAGCGTTTGTGCGGCTACCCCTGCCGACGTGGTCGGTGCCATGGCCCCGGCAAGGATGAACGGCGTGATGATGCACGCCTGATTGTTGCGGGCGTAGACCTCGGCCGAGCCGAGCATCGTGCCGTCCCACACCAATGGCGACGAGGCGTTGATCAGGCTGGTCAGCACGGTGCGATCGGCGAGGTCGCCGCCAAAGGCGATGCGAGCCATGTCGACGGAATCCTGAGCCCTGCTCGCCGCGGTGACGGACCCCATGAACGGCTTGTCGCTGTACTGCAGGTGAGCGAGGACCATGTCGAGATGGCGCTTGCTCACTGGCACGTCGACCGGCTCGCAGACCGTGCCGCCGCTGTGGTGCAGGTACAGCGACTGGTACGTGAGCTTGACGAAGTTGCGGAAGTCCTCGATGGTCGCGTAGCGACGGCCGTTGTCGATGTCGTAGGCGAACGGCGAGCCGTAGTTCGGCGCGAACACCGTGGCGTCGCCGCCGACGCGCACGTTCCTCAGCGGATTGCGAGCATGCTGGATGTACTCG
>JAYTZE010000111.1:0-2067 GCA_043742385.1 Ilumatobacteraceae bacterium | reverse complement strand
AGCGTCGACCCTTCGAATGCCACGGCACATGCTGCGGCGCGACGGGCCACGAGTTTCGAGACCAGGCCCGGACGGCGGTCGTAACTGACTACCACGATCGGAATCCGGCACAGGATTGCGGCTGCAGTGGCGGGAAAGCTGGCGTAGCCGCCGACGTTGACGACGACCTGAGGCGACAATCTGCGCAGCAACGCCACTGCCTGCCAAGTCGAGCGAAGCAGCTTCGGGACAAAGACGAGGTTTCGGAACGACAACGACCGCTGCAGCCCGACAACGTCGAGCATCGTGTGGGCGTACCCGGTCGGCGGGAGCAGCCGACCCTCGACGCCACGCGTGGTGCCGACATAGTGGATGGTTCGCTGATCGTGCCCGCGGGCAACGAGCGCATCGGCGATTGCGATGGCAGCGAGCACGTGTCCCGAAGTACCGCCGCCCGTTACCACGGCAAAGGCGGCGTCAGAAGATTTCACGAAGTGCTCACCTCACGTTGCGAGCCACGTTGAGCAGTAGCCCCGCCGCGGTCATCGTGACGAACAGTGAACTGCCGCCGGCAGAAAAAAACGGCAGCGTCAACCCGGTGACCGGCATCAGCCCGGTGACCCCGCCGACATTGATGATCGTCTGAACGACGAACCAGATGACGATGCCTCCGGCCAGCAGGCTGGCAAATCGATCCTGGGTCGCCAGTGCCACCTGCACGCCCGCATAGGCCAGGATCAGGAAGCCACCGATCACAGCAACGACTCCGATCATCCCGAGCTCCTCGGCAACGACGGCAAAAATGAAGTCGCTGTGGGCCAGCGGCAGGAAGTCACCCAACTTGTTCTTGCCTTGACCGACGCCTTCTCCTGCCAGCCCACCCTGTGCAAGGGCGATCATCGCCTGATAGGTCTGATAGCTCAAGTGGTCCTTGTTTGCGGCAATGTCGAGGAATGCGGTGAACCGGGCCTGGCGGCGCGGGCTCGAGAGCACGAAGGCAAGCGCACCGACGGCGCCGACGCTGGCCGCGGCCGCCATTGGTCGCAGTGGTGCGCCGGCGATAAAGGCAACCACGAACACGATCGACGCCAGCACGATCGCCGAGCCAAGGTCGCTCTGCACCAAGCACAATCCGCTGCCGACGATCGCGACGAGCATCACGGGCACGAGCGTGCGCGCCGGGTCGTTCATCTCGTCCCTGCGCTTGGCCAACAGGTTTGCGCAGTACAGCAGTACCGACAGCTTCAAGAACTCCGATGGCTGCAGCGAAAGTGGTCCGATGGCCACCCAGGCGTTGGCATCGTTGACGCGATCGCCGATGCCGGGGATGAATGGAAGCAGCATCATTCCGTATGACAGCATCAAGCCCGGCAGCACCAGGTGACGCCAGAAGTGGTACGGAACGCGCAAGCCGATCCATAGACCCACCATGCCCAGTGCGGCCCACATCAGTTGCTTGTTGAAGATGCGGTACGGAGATTGACCCTGGTTGAACTGATTGATCGACGACGCCGACAACACCATCACCAGGCCGAGCATGACGAACACCGCAACGACAACGGCGATCGCGTAGAACGCAACCGTTGGGGGCGAGTCTGGCCTCGACGACATGCGTCGAGTTGGATGCCTGCGCAGAGCGGCGGCCCGCTCGAGCGCCTGCCTGCGCCGGTCGCCGATCACGGTGGTCGAAGAACTCATCGCGTCCTCGTCTCAAAATAGCCACGTACCAATTGCTTGAAATCGTCGCCTCGTGCCGGGTAGCCCCCTTCGGGATACCAGTCGAAGCTGGCACACCCCGGCGACAACAACACGGTGTCGCCAGCAGTGGCAAGAGCGGCAGCCGCCGTGACTGCTTCCTCCATCGACGTGACCTCGACGACCGGACACCACGGGGCGAATGCTGTGTGAATGATCTTGGCGGCCTCGCCGAGGGCCACAACCGCCTTCACCCGATCGTGTTCCCCCGACATGCTCGCCAGGTCGAGGCCCTTATTGCGACCGCCGGCCAACAACACCACGCTGTTGAACCCTCGGATCGCGGTGATCGCGGCATGTGGTGTCGTGGCCTTCGAATCGTTGTACCACTTC